>JBDTMD010000484.1:0-2500 GCA_039934435.1 Burkholderiales bacterium | reverse complement strand
TCCACTTCGACACGCTGGCGGTGGAGCTCCTCGAGCAGGTGGATTTCGACACCGCGCTGCTGCACGGCATGCTGTCGTTCCTGCTCTTCGCCGGCGCGCTGCACGTCGACCTCGCCGAGCTCGCCGAGCGCAAGTGGGCGATCGGCTTTCTCGCCACCGCCGGCGTGCTCGTGTCCACCGCGCTCATCGGCGCCGCGACCTGGTGGCTGTTCGGCGCGCTCGGCCATCCGCTGCCGTTCGTCTGGTGCCTCGTCTTCGGCGCGCTGATCTCGCCCACCGACCCGATCGCGGTGCTCGCCATCATGAAATCGGCCGGCGCCGATCCGGTGCTGCGCATCAAGATCACCGGCGAATCGCTGCTGAACGACGGCGTCGGCGTGGTGGTGTTCCTGGTGCTTCTGGGCATTGCCGCCGGCGGCGAGGGCGCCACGCCCGCGGGCGCGGCGCTGCTTTTCGTGCGCGAGGCGGTGGGCGGCGCCGTGTTCGGCCTGGCGATCGGCTGGGCGGCGTACCGCATGCTGCGCAGCGTCGACGACTACCAGGTGGAGATCATGGTCACGCTCGCGCTGGTGATGGGCGGCTACGCGCTCGCGCCGGCGCTGCATCTATCCGGGCCGATCGCCATCGTCGTCGCCGGCCTGTTGATCGGCAACCCCGGCCGGCAGTTCGCCATGTCGAAGAAAACCGTCGAGCACCTCGACACCTTCTGGGAGCTGATCGACGAGATCCTGAACGCGGTGCTCTTTGTCCTGATCGGGCTGGAGGTGCTGCTCATCACCTTCGATCCGGCCTGGGGCTGGACCGCGGCGCTCGCCATCCCGGTGGTGCTCGCTTCGCGCCTGGCGTCAGTCTCGACGGCCTCGCTCGTCCCCTGGATCCGCCATGAGTTCCCGCCGCGAGTGATCGGGCTCATGACCTGGGGCGGGTTGCGCGGCGGCATTTCCATCGCGCTCGCGCTGTCGCTCCCAGCGGGCCCGGAGAGAAGCCCGCTCATCACGGTGACTTACGTCGTCGTGGTGTTCTCGATCCTGGTGCAGGGACTCACGCTGCCGCGCCTGCTGCGCGACAAGTAGGTCGAGGCCGACGAAGAAAAACCGGCGGCGGCGTACGCCCGGAAACAGCGCCGGGCTTTGCTGGAGCGCAAGGCCCGGATTGCGGTTCCCTAGGACGTTACGCGACCGCCTTCTTGTTCCCACTCGTGCTCGGCTTCCGCCTGCGCAAACCTGGAGGGCGGCCGTTCGGACAGCGTCGCTTGCGGCTGGCCGATCAGCATCGACCAGCCGAGCTTCATCCAATAGGCATAGAACCCAGGAATCGTGGCGGGGAAAGAATTCATCCCCCATGCTCCGCCGCGGCGCGGCGCCGGTCTGTGCGGAACAGTACTTAGCCGGGCGGCGGGCCGCGTCAGGCCGCGAGCCGGTTCAGGCACTCCTCGAAGGCGGCCTCGAGGATCTGCTCGAGCGCCTTGCCCGGGTCGGGGAGCACGAGCAGGTCGACCGCGGTCGCCACCGCTCCGGGGAAATCCCGCGTGTGCCAGCGCCCGCCCGGCGGCAGCGGCGGCAGGTTCTCCATGTCCGGCTTCGGATACGGGCTCAGGTAGAAATACGGCTGCGCGTAGTAATCGTCGCCCGGCGACAGGCCGATGCCGATGGCGCGCGCGGATTTTTTCTTCGCTGATTCCAGCTCGACCATCATGGCGATGTCGAAGTGGTGCGGCCAGCAGCGGCTCGGCGTCGGGCCGGGCTTGAAGCGCTTGTATTTCCTGCGCTGGCCTTCCAGCACCTCGGCGCCGGCGGCGAACCAGGCGGCGAGCGCGGCAAAATGCGGCGCTTCGTCCACGGCGCGGGCGAATGCCGTCGACGGCATCTCGTAGGGCAGCTTCGCTTTGGAGGCCGGCTTCAGGCCCGCCTGCGCGAGCTTGCCGTCGAGCCACTCGTTCACCTCCGCCTCGGTATTTTCCACCAGCGCGCAGGTCTCGGTCTTCGACCCCTTGGTGAACACGAGCTCGTGCACCGCCACGCGTAGCCCGACGCGGATGCCACCGTCGAGCGGCTGGCTTATGAGCGCCAACTTGGCGGGATCCCAGGCGAGGGCTGAGTGACTGTCGTCGGCGGTTGCTTTCAGGTTCGCCCGCGCCGCGCGCGCCGGCCACTGCGCCGCGCGGTGCGCGAGGGCGCGCGCCGCGGCGAGCGAGGTGGGCTCGGGATTGCGCAGCAAGGACCAGTCGAACGGCATGAGACGAAAGGATAAACCAGCCGGCGGGCGCGTGCTTTCGGACGGCCCGTGCCAAGCAGGGGCGGTGGTCGAATAACACACATTCGCCCCGTACATATCCCAAAGGGAATGGCGCAGGCCGCTACTTCGTGATCAGATTTTCGGCTTCACGCGTCCAAGAACGAGCCGCTGCAACTCCGCCGTCTGCTGCACGATGTCCTCGGCTTCCATGCCGCTCGCGGGCGGCGCGCCCTCGTACTCCGAGGCGTTGCGCCGGTCGTGATAC
>JBDTMD010000483.1:0-2500 GCA_039934435.1 Burkholderiales bacterium | reverse complement strand
ACGATGCCCTTCACGCAGGGCACCCTGTGCACCAAGGTTGCGCACTACCTCGAGCGCACCTATGCCCCGGAGCGCCTGCGGCATCCGCTGAAGCGCGTCGGCCCCAAGGGTAGCGGCCGTTTCGAGCGCATCTCCTGGGATGCGGCGCTCGACGAGATCGCCGCGCGCCTGAAGGCGCTCGCCGCCGAAGACCCGCAAACCATCCTGCCGCTCAGCTACGCCGGCACCATGGGCATGGTCCAGTACAGCTCGATGGACCGGCGTTTTTTCCACCGCCTGGGCGCCTCGATCCTGGATCGCACGCTGTGCTCGTCGGCCGGCAAGGCCGGCATCAAGGCGACGCTCGGCGGCTCGGTCGGCATGGATCCCGAGCGCTTCGACGAGTCGAAACTGATCCTGTTGTGGGGCGCGAATCCCGTGGTGTCGAACCTGCACCTGTGGTCGCGCGTGCAGGAAGCGAAGCGCCGCGGGGCACGGGTGGTGGCGATCGATCCCTACCGCAGCCTGTCGGCGGAAAAATGCACGCAGCACGTGGCGCTGCTGCCCGGCACCGACGGTGCGCTGGCGCTCGCCCTGATGCACGTGCTGATAACCGAGGGGCTCCTGGATCGCGACTACATCGCGCGCCATACGCTGGGCTTCGACGCGCTCGCCGCGCGCATCCGGCAGTACACGCCGCAGTGGGCGGCCGGCGTCTGCGGACTGGCCGTGGAAGAAATCATCGAACTGGCGCGCGCCTACGGCACGACGCGGCCGACGGCCATCCGCCTCAACTACGGCATGCAGCGCCACGCCGGCGGCGGCATCGCCGCGCGCACCATCGCCTGCCTGCCCGCGCTCACCGGCGCCTGGCGCGATGTAGCGGGCGGCATCGTCCTGACGACGGCGGATTTCTACGGCTTCGATCACGCGGCGCTGGAGCGCCCGGATCTGCTCGGCGGCAGGAAGCCCCGCGTCATCAACCACGCGCAGATCGGCGACGCGCTCACGGCGGCGCAGCCGCCGGTGAAGGCGGTGATCGTCTACAACAACAACCCGGTTGCCGTGTGCCCGGACTCGGACAAAGTGCTGGCGGGCTTTCGCCGCGACGACCTGTACTGCGTGGTGATGGATTCGTTCATGACCGACACGGCGGACTACGCCGATCTCGTGCTGCCGGCCACCACGCAGCTCGAGCACTACGACGTGCACAAGTCCTACGGCCATCTGTATGCGCTCGCCAACAACCCGGCGATCGCGCCGGTGGGCGAGTCGCTGCCGAATTCGGAGGTGTTCCGCCGCCTCGCCGCGCGCCTCGGGTTCGAGGAGCCGTGCTTTCGCGACAGCGACGAGGACATCTGCCGCACGGCGCTTGCCTCGACGCAGCCGCGCATGCAGGGCATCGAGTGGGAGGCCATGAAGCGCACGGGCTGGCAGCGCCTGAACGTGCCGGAGCGCTACGCACCCTTCGCCGAGGGCGGCTTTCCGACGGCCTCGGGCAAATGCGAGTTCTACAGCGCGGCGCTCGAAGCGCAGGGCATCGACCCGCTGCCCTTCTACAATCCGCCCGCGGAAGGCGTCGCCGAGGGCACGCTGCAGTTCCTGTCGCCGCCGGCGCGCAACTTCCTCAATTCGAGCTTCGCGCACCTGAAGCGCTTCCGCGACCTGGAAGGCGAGCCGCGCCTGGAGATGCACGCCACGGACGCCGCGGCACGCGGCATCCGCGACGGCGACACCGTGCGCGTGTTCAACGCGCGCGGCAGCCTGCGGCTGCGCGTGCGCGTCAACGACCGGCCGCGCCCCGGGGTGGTGGTCGCGCCGTCGGTGTGGTGGAAGAAGCATTCGCCCGACGGCGGCAACGCCAACAACCTGACCGCGCAGCGCACCACCGATCTCGGTGGCGGCGCGACGTTTTACGACTGCCGGGTGCAGGTGGAGCGCGCCGAGGGGCTTGCCGCCGCCTGAGCGCTGCGCTGCGGTAAAGTGCGCGCATGAGTCCGCTCGCGCGCCTGGCGCGCTTTCTCGCCCCGTACCGCTGGCGCGTGGCCGCGGCGCTCGGCGCGCTCGCAGTCGCGGCGGCCTGCGTGCTGGCGCTGGGGCAGGGCGTCAAGTACGTAGTCGACGCCGGCTTCGGCAGCGGCGAGCCGCGGCTGCTCGACCAGGCGCTCGCGGTCGCCGTGGCCCTGGCGGTGACGCTCGCCGTCGCCACGTACTTTCGCTTCTATCTGATGATGAGCACCGGCGAGCGCGTGGTCACCGACCTGCGGCGCGCTGGTGTCGCGGCTCTCGAGCGACACGACCGGGGTGCAGCAGGTGATCGGCTACGGCCTGTCGATGTTCGTGCGCAACCTGATCATGATGGTCGGCGCCGCGGCAATGCTGTTCTTCACCAGTTGGAAGCTCGCCGTGCTGGTGCTCGGCGGCGTGCCGGCGACGCTGGTGCCGATCCTGCTGCTCGGCCGGCGCGTGCGCAGCCTGTCGCGCCGCAGCCAGGACCGCGTCGCGGACGTGTCGTCGCATG
>JBDTMD010000482.1:0-2506 GCA_039934435.1 Burkholderiales bacterium | reverse complement strand
TGCTGCTGCAGGTACGGCGAGTCGCCGCCAGGAACGGGCGGGAGATTGTCCAGCCGCCGCGCCTCGTTCGGCGACATGACGCCGGACTTGATCTTCAGCTCGATCGTTTCGGCTCGAGTCTTTGCGTCCATGCGCAGCAGCTGGTCGAGGTCGAACTCGGCAGAGAGGTCCGAAGGCAAGTCCAGACCATCGTCCAGCAAGGCCTCGATCCCCTCGATGTTTCGCTGCAGGACCTGCTGGTAGTACTCCTGGTTGAGCGCCGCGGCGCTGCCGAGCGACGGCGCAGAACCCAGGCCGATCTTGTAGGCCGGCACGAGGAAAGCCCGCGCTACATCTTCACCCGTCCACTTGAGCTGCTCGATCAACTGCGCCTGCTCCGCCGGGATGCTGAATTGCTCGAACCTCAATCCGTCGCCGGAAACAAAAAGCTTGCCGAGGTTGATGCCGGAGAAGCCGGTCTCGAAATCACTCTTGAGCCGAGCCGCAGTCGCGTCCGGAATCGTCCCCGGCGCGGTGAGGTGCCCGCCAGGCCGGCTCATGTTCTCGAAAAAACTCTTCGAATTGCTCTGGATGCGCCGGCCCTGCGTTCCGGCTGCCGCGGCAGCGTAGAGGGGGGATACTCCGACCAGCGGATGGAAGAGGCATTGCCCGCGATCGTGAATGATCTCCGAGGCCGGCACCGTAACGCTGCCATCGGGCACGCCGGCAAGCCGGTTGTTGCCGAGCTGGTAGTAGATCGAGCTATCCGGCGCGATCATGGCGCGCACGCTCGCCGGGTTGAGGACATACATTGCCTCTACCACCCCGCGCCGATCGCGTTCCTTCAGCACGTAGGTATTGCCCCAGATGAGCTTCGAGCTCACCCATTGCTCGATGAACTGAGGGCGCGTCTGGTAGCGGTTTGGCTTGCGCAGAACGGGCGCGAAAGACGAAATCTCCGTCTCCAGCCAGATATCGTTCGAATCGCTGCGCAGGAGCTTGATCCGCAGTTTGCTGATGTCGCCGGCGATCAGCGACACGCACGCGAAGATCGCGGCAAAGCCGAGCAGTTCGTCGGCACCGTCGAGCACCAGGTTTCTCTGCCAGGCGCCGCCGAAGGCCTCGCCGACCCAGCCGGAGCGCGAGGGGAAGCCGTAGGTCGCGGTGATCGGCGTCTTGGTGTTCTGGTCCGTGTGCTTCTTCCACGGCACCAGCCAGCGCGGGAGCTTCATGTGTTGTCCTCGAGCTCTGCCACCGGCCGCTACGCCATCACCGACAACCAGCTCACCGCGGAGTCCGCCAGGCGCTCCCAGTTCATAACGCGGACCACCTTGATGGCGACGGACTCGGTAATGAACATCGAAACGGTCGCGGCGCCCGTGGCGGTGGCTGTCGAGCTCATCGTGGTGGCGTCGTCCTGGTGCAGCGACGCGATCTCGGACGCGCTGATTTCGATGCCGTTGTCATCGGCGACTGCGATCTGCGCGCCGTCCACCACCGCGAAAACACGCTCGCTCGGCGAGCCGGTGCGCACGGCGCCGGCGCTGGTGTGGGCCGGGATGCCGAGGATGCTGCCGCCCATGGCGCCCATCTCCGGAAAGGCTCGCACGCCCTCGGTGGTGATCATCGTGGAGAGCGTCAGCGCCTCGATCGGGTGCATCACGAAGGCCGCCGACTCGAGATCGCTGCCGGCGGCGACCAGCGCCTCAAGCATGCTCTTGACCTGCGAGAGGACGGTCGAGACCGTGCTGCCCATCAGAGCGATCGGCACCACGCCGTTCAGCAGGCTCGCCGGCCGCTCGCCGGTAACCGCGGCTTTTTCGGGATCGAGTGCGGCCAGGTCCAGGCCGCGCACCACGCTGCGCGTGAGCACGGCCTCGAGGTTTTCCCGCGTGCCGGGCTGCCACACCTCGACGCTTTCCTTCGAAACGACAGCGATCGTCGCGACCTTGGTGCGCCCGAGCCTCGTCGAATCTTCCAGGTTCAGGGCGGCCGGCGCGATACCGAGGCCTTCACCGACGAAGGTCGCATTGGGCGCGCTCGTGCTGATCACCCGAACGTCAAAGGGAATCCGGCGTGTGCGCAACGCGCCGCCGATGAAGCTCTTGGCCGAGGTCTGGATATTCCACTCGGCGGCGAGCGCGGAGAAGTCGGCCAGTTCGGAAGCCCAGCCGGAACCGTGCGTCGTGGCACCGTCGACGGCCGCTTTGCGGTGCATGATTCCGTCGATGCGCACGGAGCCAAATCGCTCCAGCGTCCTCCGCATACCGATCACGTCCGAACTTCCGCCGGCTTTAGCGGGGTGCTTCGCCCTCGCGAAGACGTAGCGGAAAAAGTCGAGGGTCTCGGTGTTGCGCCGCTGCCGATTGGCGTAAGCGGAGATTCGTTCTTCGTAGTTCATTCGATCCTCTCGATGAGATGGGCTGCCCGATGCGATGGCCCGATGGTGCGCGCCACGCCAAGCCTTGAAAACGGGAGTGCGGGAGTTCAACTCCCGCACTCCCGCATCGACCAGAGCGCGCCCTCG
>JBDTMD010000481.1:0-2509 GCA_039934435.1 Burkholderiales bacterium | reverse complement strand
AGTCGCTGAAGCGGACCAGGACCTGATTGAGGACTACCTCGTTGAGGATCTCGATGCCTTCTTCGCGCGAGAGCAGCTCCGCGAACAGGCGCGCATGCGCACAGCAACGCTCGACGAGCTCGGCCAGGCCACGACGCCCCAGGTGCCGCAGCGTGGCATAGACCGGCACGGAGCGGCCGCGGCGCGAGAACTCCGGCACATACTCGAACGAATCGCGCTCGGCGTGGGCCGCATGCTCTAGATATGCAGCGCGGACCACCATCGCGTCGCGGTGCGCGGCCGCATGCTTGACGATGACGATGCCGCAGTCGTAGGGCACATTCAGCCACTTATGCGCGTCCGTTGCCCAGGAGTCGGCCATCTCCACGCCACGGGCAAGATGCGCATGTTGTTTTGAGGCACGCACCCACAAGCCGAAGGCGCCGTCGATATGCAGCCACGCGCCGCATGCATTGGTCATGGCGGCGATCTCTTCCAAGGGATCGAACGCGCCGCTGTTGACGTTGCCCGCTTGCGCGCAAACGATGGTCGGCCCGCTGCAACCAGTCAGGGCTTGCCGCAACTCTGCGGCGATCATCCGTCCTTGGCTATCGGTGCCGACCAGCGTTGCGTGTTTGAGGCCGAAGCCGAGATAACGCAGCGCGCTATGGATCGTGGCATGCGCCTCGGTGCTCATGACGACGTTCACCGCCGGCGCGCCGTGCAGCCCTTCGGCTTCCACATCCCACCCTGCGTCGGCCAGGACTTTGTGCCGCGCTGCCGCCAGGGCGGTGAAGCTGGCCATCTGGCAGCCCGTGGTGAAGCCGACACTCGACGTTGCCGGCAAGCCCAATAACTCAATCACGTAGCGGGCCGCCTCTTCCTCGATGACCGACGTGAAAGGAGAGGTGGCGTAGATGCCGGGGTTCTGGTCCCAGGTTGACACCAGCCAGTCGGCCGCCAGTGCCACCGGGTAACTGCCGCCGATGACGAAGCCGAAGTAACGCGGGCCGGCCGACGCGATCACGCCCGCCTCCGCGACGGCGTTGAGTTCTTCGATGACCTGGGATGCGGCGATACCTTCATCGGTCAGTGCTCTGGCAGCGCGTGCGCGCAGCGCTGCCAATGATTCGGTGACACCGACATGGCGATCAGGCAGCGATTGCAGATACGTATTAGCGAGTGTGTGCGCCTGGTCGAGCACCTCCTCGTTTGCTTTGAGATCAGCCATTGTTCACCGCTGCTCCTTTCTTCCTGAGTCTCGCGCGGCGGGACGGACGGCGCTCGGGGGCAGCCGAGCGCTGGCGCGGCTCACAAGCCGTGTGCTCGCCCAACCGGTTCAAGCTGTCGCGTCACGGAGCGCTTCATCCAGCACCTTGTCAGTGACGCCACGCTTTTTTAGCGCCCTCGACAGACGCTCGACGGCATCGGCGGCATGCATTGCTTCGTCGCGACGCAGGCCTTCGCTGATGTAGGACTTGAGCAGGGTCTGGTAGCCGCTATAGCCCTTGTGCGGGGCGATTGCCTTGAGGCTGTCGACCACGTCCACCGGGATACGCAGGGTAATGCTGGTGACGGCGCGATCCTTGGCCAAACGCTTTTTAAGAGTGTCATTGAGCATAGAGAGCCTCCTCGGCGGGTTCGGCGGGACGGGCGGAGATGATGCGGATGTAGTCGCCTTCGAATTCGATATGCACGACGAACAGCAAGCGGCCTATGCGGTCGAATCCGATCACCGCATCGCGCCCCTCGTCGTTGCGCGACGCGTCGATCAGCACCAGCAACGGATCGGCGAATACCGTGGCCGCGTCCTCGAAGCGGATGCCGCGCAAGCGCCATGTGGTCGCCGCCTTGTCCTCATCCCAGACGAAGTCGTTTCCGCCAATATGGTGCCGTTCGTCCATGTAGAGCGGATTGTAGAGATTTGTATTGACTTTGTCAATACAAAGTCAGATCGCTCCGGGCCTCGGATCTGGCCGGAAGAGGTAAAGAGCAGGCGCTACGCCCAGGGATCGCGCAGCACGATATTGGCGTCGCGATCCGGCCCGGTGCTGACGAAGGACGCGCTCGCCGCGGGGCAGAGGGTGCGCGTGACGAGCGACGTCGTGCCGGTGGCGAAAGCCGGCGGGAAGACGAAGCGCGCGGTGGCGACGAAAGGTGCCGGCAGGCAAGCCGCGTCCCCCAAACCGGCGCACCTGAAACCGGCCGCCGCCGCGCCGAAGGCACCGCCGACGGCGCGGGTGAACGGGCAGTTCGGCGGGTAACGTGCGCGATGGCGCCCCGCGTAAGTCGCTGCGCGGCCGTTCGACAACGCGCGTATGCGGGCTGACCGCCTGCGATGCAGGCTGAACAGGCCCTGGTGACGTCCATGGGGCTTTGCGGCAATCCGCGCGCGCTGCCGGGGTGGGCGCGCAGCGCCGGGCCGCTCCGAGCCGCGCGCGCAAACTGCCTTCGGGGGCATATCGTAGAAGCGGCCGCGTAGCAGCCCGCCGCGCGCCTTGCCCCCGGGGGAATAAAAACGGGCGGCCTC
>JBDTMD010000480.1:0-2509 GCA_039934435.1 Burkholderiales bacterium | reverse complement strand
GCGCACGGCGGCCTCGGCGGCGCCGTCGTCGCGATCGAATACCCGTGTCGAAACCGCATCGGAGGTGTGCGTGGCATCCGCCAGCAGCGGGCCGTCGGTCTTGCTGACGTCGACGCTGACCGCCATCGACAGCCCTACCCGCAACGGGTGCCTGGCAAGGTCGCCGGGGTCGAGCTTGATGCGCACCGGCAATCGCTGCACAACCTTGATCCAGTTGCCGGTTGCGTTCTGCGCCGGCAGCAGCGCGAACGCCGCGCCCGTGCCCGCGCCCAGCCCTTCGACCACGCCGTGATACCCGGCCTTCCTGCCGTACATATCGGCGGTCAGCTCGACCGGCTGGCCGCGCCTCAGGCTGTGCAGCTGGCTTTCCTTGAAATTGGCCTCGACCCAGACCCGATTGAGCTCGACCACCGACATCAGCGGCTCGCCCGACTGCACGCGCTGGCCAAGCTGCACGCTGCGTTTGGCGACAAAGCCGTCGACGGGCGCCAGCACTTCGGTGCGCTGCAACGCCAGGTATGCGGCGCGCATGCGGGCCGCCGCGCGCTTCACGTTCGGGTGCTGCGCCGCGTCGACGCCGCCGGTCAGCATCTGGTTCGAGCCGAGCTGGTCGCGGGCGGCGCGCAGCGCCGAGCGCGCCGCGGCCAGTCCGCTGTTCGCGGCCGCGAGCTGCGATGTCGCGTGCATGAACTCTTCCTTGCCGACTGCGCCCGTGGCAACCAGGGGCGCGCGCCGGGCCACATCCTCGGCGGCGCGCGCCACGTCGGCCTGCGCGCGCGTCAGGTCGGATTCGCGTTGTGCGATCTGCGCCTTCAAGGTGCTGTTGTTGGCGTACAGCGTGCCGACTTCGCGCACGGTCTGCGCGAGCTCTCCCTCGGCCTGCTCGAGCGCGTTTTTCGCATCGGCCGGGTCGAGCCGCACCAGCCACTGGCCGGCTTTCACGACATCGGTGTCGTCGGCGTTGATGGCGACGACGGTGCCGCCGGCCTGCGGCGTGATCTGCACGACGTCGCCCTGGACATAGGCGTTGTCGGTCGTTTCAAAGTGATTCAGCACCAGCGCCCAGTAAACGCCGTAGCCGATGCCCGCGAGCACGATGGCCGCGGCCACGGCGCTCAGCGCCTTGTTGCGGGCCGGGTTTGCTCGCGAGGAGCTCGGGGTGTCGGCTGCGGTCATCAACTTTCTCCGGGATTCGATGCGAGCGGCGCGTAGCCGCCGCCGAGCGCGCGTATCAGCGCGATCTGCGTTTCGAGCATGCGCGCCTGCAGGTCGATCGCCTGCCGGCGCTGGGTCAGCACGGCGGATTCGGCGTTCAGCACGATCAGGTAGTTGCCCAGGCCGGCCTGGTAGCGCTGCAGCGCAAGCCCGTAGGCCGCCTCGGCGGCGGACTGCGCGCTCGCCTGTTCGAGCTGCTGGCGATCGATGGCGCGCAGCGAGCTGATCTGGTCGGCCGCATCGTGCAGGGCATCGAGCACCGCGCCGTTGTAGCTTTCGAGCGCGGCGTCGTAATCCGCCGTCACGCCGCGCAGGTTGGCGCGCAGCCGGCCCGCGTCGAAGAGCGGCAGCCGGACGGCCGGGCCGGCGCCGTACTGCTGGCTCGCCGATTTCGCCAGCTGGTCCAGGCCGATGCTCGACAGTCCGAAGAAGGCGGCAAGATTGACGTTCGGATAGAACTGCGCCTTCGCGCGCTGGATGTCGCTGGCCGCGGCTTGCACCCGCCAGCGGGCGGCCGTGACGTCGGCGCGGCGCCCCAGCAGGTCGGCCGGAATGGCGGCGGGCACCGGCACTCCCTGGAACGCGCGCAGGCGGACCTGCAGCGCATCGAGCGCGTTCGGCGCCTGGGCGGTGAGCGCCGCCAGCGCGTGACGGGCAAGCGTGATCTGCTCGTCGAGCTGCTCGATCTGCTGGCGCGATTGCGGCAGGGCGCCCTCGCCTTCGCGCAGCTCGACACTGGAATCCAGGCCGCTTTGCACGCGCTGCCGGATCAGCGACAGCGTCTCGCTGCGCTGCTGCAACGCCTGGCGCGCCACGTCGCGCTGCTCGAACAGGCGGCCGAGCTGCACGTACGCGCGCGCCACGTTGCTCGCGAGCACCAGGCGCGCGGCATGCAGATCGGCCTCGGTGGCGCGTTGAGAACCCAGCGCCGCCTCGATGGCGGCCCGGTTGCGGCCGAAGAAATCGAGCTCCCACGAGGCGCCGATCTGCGCATTGCCGAGCGTCCGCGTCGAACCGCCAAGCGGCGGCGGGTAGATGCTGGTGGCGCTGAAGCGCTCGCGCGTGACCTCGAGGGAGCCGTCGACCCGCGGGCCGTCGGCAGCCCGCGCGCCCGATACGGCGGCGGCGGCCCGGGTCAGCCGCGCCCGCGCCATGTGCAACCCGGGGCTGCCGGCCAGTGCGCGTTCGATCAGGTCATTCAGTTCGGCGTCGCCGAAGCCGCGCCACCAATCGGCGGCAATGGCCGGCGTCGCCGCGGCCGGGCCCGGCGCCGCGGCATCGGGCTGGGCGGCGA
>JBDTMD010000479.1:0-2515 GCA_039934435.1 Burkholderiales bacterium | reverse complement strand
AAGTACGGCGCCGACACGGCGCGCTTCTTCATCATCTTCGCCTCGCCGCCGACCAGCACGCTCGAGTGGTCGGACGAGTCCGTCGAAGGCTCGTTCCGCTTCCTGCGCCGCGTCTGGGCCTACGCGCTGAAGTATGCCGCGGGGCCGGCGCCGGCCGGCGAGCACAAGGCGCTGCGCCACGAAGTGCACGACCTTCTGCGCCAGGCGAACTACGACCTCGGCAAGCACCAGTTCAACACGGTGGCCTCGGCCGCCATGAAGATCCTGAACGCGCTGGAGGCGATTCCCGGGCGCAACGCGGCAAGCGAAGAAGGCCTGTCGATCCTGCTGCGGCTGCTGGCGCCGATCACGCCGCACCTCGCGCACCACCTGTGGCGCGAGCTCGGCTTCGGCGAGGACGTGCTTGCCGCGCCCTGGCCGGAGCCGGACGCCGCGGCGCTCGAGCTGGACGAGATCGAGTACGTGGTGCAGGTCGGCGGCAAGACGCGCGGCAGCCTGCGCGCGCCCAAGGAGGCCGGTCAGCCCGCCCTGGAGAGCCTGGTGCGCGCGAGCGGGCTGGTGCAGAAGTACGCGACCGGCAAGCCGATCAAGCGCATCATCGTCGTCCCCGGCCGCCTGATCAACGTCGTCGTTTGAAACTCGCGCTCGCCCTTGCCGTTGGATTGCTCCTCGCCGCCTGTGGCTTTCAGCTGCGCGGCGCCGCGGCGCTGCCGTTCGAGACCCTCTACGTGCCCGGCGCCACCTCCGGCATCGCGCTCGACCTGAAGCGCAACATCCAGTCGGGCAGCACGACGCGGGTCGTGGACGATCCGAAGGCCGCCGAAGCGCTGCTGCAGTTCACCGAGGAGACGCGCGCCAAGGAAATCCTGTCGCTCAGCACTGCCGGGCGGGTGCGCGAATTCCGCCTCGTCTATCGCGTGCGCTTTCGCGTCGGCGACGGCAAGGGCGGCGAATTCCTGCCACCGACCACGGTCGTGCTGTCGCGCAACGTCACCTACGACGACTCGGTGGCGCTGGCGAAAGAGACCGAGGAGCAGCTCCTGTTTCGCGACATGCAGAACGACATGGTGCAGCAGATCATGCGCCGGCTCGCCGCCGCGCGCCGGCCAGGCGCCGCGAACTGATGCAGCTGCGCGCCGAGCAGCTCGAGCAGCACCTGCAAAAGAGCCTTGCCCCGCTGTACGTGATCCACGGCGACGAACCGCTGATCGCGCTGGAGGCGGCCGACGCGGTGCGCGCCGCCGCGCGCCGCCACGGCCACGCCGAGCGCGAGGTGTTCATCGCCGAGCGCGGCTTCGACTGGGCCGCGCTCGCGCACGCCGGCGCCAGCCGGTCCCTCTTCGGCGGCGGCAAGCTGGTCGAGCTGCGCCTGCCGACCGGCAAGCCCGGCACCGACGGCGCGCAGACGATCGTCGAGTACTGCAAGCGGCTCGATGCCGAGATGCTCACTCTGGTGAGCCTGCCGCGGCTCGACCGCGCCGGCCTGTCGTCGGCCTGGTTCAACGCCCTCGCTGCGGCCGGCGCGGTGATCGACGTCTGGCCCATCGAGCGCGCGCGGCTGCCGCAGTGGATCGGCGCGCGCCTCGCGCGCCAGAAGCAGAATGCGGCGCCCGAAGTGCTGGAGTTTCTCGCCGCGCGCGTCGAAGGCAACCTGCTCGCGGCGCACCAGGAAGTGCAGAAGCTGGCGCTGCTGGCGCCGCCCGGAGAGCTGACGCTGGAAATGGTTGAGGATGTCGTGGCGTCGGTCGCGCGCTATGACCCTTACGCCGCGGCCGAGGCGCTGGTCACGGGCGACCTCGCGCGCTATACGCGCGTCCTGCAGGGCCTGCGCGGCGAAGGCGAGGCGCCCACTTTCGTGCTGTTCGCGATCGCCAGCGCCCTGTTCGTGCTGCGCGGCATCGCCGAGGGCAAGAGCGCCGATCGCCTGTTCGGCGAGCAGCGCCTGTTCAATAAGCCGCTGCAGCGCGCAGTGCAGGCGGCGGCGCGCCGCCATGCGCGCCCCGCGCTCGACGCGGCGCTCGTGCAGGCGGCGCTCATCGATCGCGCGATCAAGGGCGTCGCGCGCGGCGATCCCTGGGATCATTTCATCGCCCTGGGGTTAAAATTGGCCGGTGGATCAAAAGCTTGACGTAAAGGCGTATGTGCGCGGCCTGGGCCAGGCGGCGCGCATCGCGGCGCGTGCCCTGGCGCGCGCCGACACCGGCGCCAAGAACCGCGCGCTGGCCGCGATGGCGGCCGGGATCCGCGCTGCCCGCGAGCGCCTCCTTGCCGCCAACCGCGACGACGTCGCGCAGGCGAACGCAGAGGGCCGCGACGCCGCCTTCATCGATCGTCTGACGCTTACCCCGCCGCTCATCGAGCAGATGGCCGCCGGGCTCGAGCAGGTGGCGGCGCTGCCCGACCCGGTCGGCCAGCTGAGCGAGCGCGTAACGCGCCCGACCGGCATCGAAGTCGGCCGCATGCGCGTGCCGATCGGCGTCATCGGCATCATTTACGAATCGCGCCCCAACGTCAC
>JBDTMD010000478.1:0-2517 GCA_039934435.1 Burkholderiales bacterium | reverse complement strand
CTGCAATTTCACGCGTGCCATGTTCGCCGGAGCGGACGCCTTCTTCGCCTACCGGACCTACCCGCATGTCGACATGGCCGAGACCGGCGCGCGCGCCGCGCGGTTGCTCGACGGCATGCTGCGCGGCGGCGCGCGCCTGGTCGGCGCCTGGCACGATTTCGATTACCTGACCGGAATCCCGTCGCAGTGCTCGTTCATCGAGCCTTGCAAGAGCCTGTATGCGGATTTGGCGGCCCTGGAGAAGAAGTTCGATGCAACGCTTTCCTTCACGCCCGGCTTTCCGATGGCCGATTTCGCCGAATGCGGCATGGCGGTGCAGGCGTACGGCGCAGACGCGCGCAAGGTGGAGCAGGCACTGGGGGAACTTCGCGCGCGCGTTGCCGACGCGGAAAAAGACTTTGCGCTCGAGCTGCACCTGCCGGAAGACGCCGTGGCGCGGGCGCGCCGGCGCGGCGAGCCGGGCCGGCCGGTGGTGCTCGCCGACACGCAGGACAATCCGGGCGCCGGCGGCAATGGCGACACCACGGGACTGCTGCGCGCGCTCATCGGCCAGCGCGCCGATGGCGCGGCGCTCGGGCTGCTGATCGACAAGGACGCCGCGTCGCGCGCGCACCACGCGGGGCAGGGCGCGACGCTCGGTTTCTCGCTCGGCGGCAAGTCGCGCGTCGCCGGCGATGCGCCCTTCGAAGGCGAGTTCAGCGTGGAACAGCTGGGCGACGGTAAATTCACCTGCAGCGGCCCGATGTTCAAGGGTTTCCGCATGACGCTCGGCAACATGGCCCTGCTGCGCAGCAAGGCGGCGCCGGGTGTGCGCGTCGTTCTCGCTTCGCGCAAGGTGCAGGCCGCCGACCAGGAGATGTTCCGCCACGTCGGCATCGAGCCGGTGAAAGAAAGAATCCTGGCCCTGAAAAGCTCGGTGCATTTCCGCGCCGACTTCGAGCCGATCGCGAAGGAGGTGCTGGTGGTGAAGGCGCCCGGGCCGGCGCTCGCCGATCCCGCGGAATTCAAGTGGACCAAGCTGCGCAAGGGCGTGCGCCTGCGGCCGCTGGGGCCGGTGCACGCGGGCTGAAGGCTAGGCTGCGAGGATCTCGAGCAGCGAGTCGTGGCGCGGCGCCCAGCCGAGCTCGCGGCGCGCGCGCGTCGCGCGCACTCTGGAATTGGAGCCGTAGGTGTAAGCCGCCGGGCCTTCGCCGAACTCCGCGATGGCCTCGGCTTGCGTCATCGGCTGCGTGCACCCGCCGTAGCCCAGTGCCTGGCTGATCGCTGCGCAGAGCGTATGCATCGAGCACTCGCCGTTCTCGGCCCAATACGACGCGCCGGCCGGCGCGTTCTCGAGGACGCGCAGGTACAGGTCCGCCAGGTCGTCGACATGAATGTTCGCCCAGATGTTTTCGCCCCGACCGACATGGCGGGCAACGCCTGCTTTCTGCGCCAGCGCCGTGAGCCGGGGAACCTGGATGCTCTCCTGGTGCACGCCCCGGCCGCGGCCATAGATCAGGCTCGGTGAGATCACCACGGCGCGCACGCCGTGGCTGGCCGCGGCGAGCACGCGTTGGTTGATCGCGACGCGCGCCGCTCGCCCGGGCCCCGGCTCGAAGGGCGTGTCATCCGCGTAGATCTTCTCGCCCGGCTCGCCCCAGGCCTGGTCGCCGACGATGCTAGAGCCGCTCGTGTGGATGAACGCCTTGCCGCTGCCGGCGAGCGCGGGCAGCAGCGCCTCGATCGCGGCGCGGTGGTCGGCGTCGGCCGTGTGGATAACGGCATCTGCTTCCCGCGCCTGGCGCGCGAGGAGCGCGCCGTCGTCCAGATTGCCGGATACGGGCTCGATGCCGAGCGCGCGTAGCGGCTCGGCCTTCCGCGGCGAACGGACCAGGCCGCGAACCGTGTGTCCGGCCGAGCGCAGGGCCGCGGCCACCGACCCGCCGATGTACCCGGACGCGCCAGTCAAGAAAACTTTCATCCCAGCGCAGGCCAGGGTTTTTGCGCCGGCCGCAGGTTCTCGATCGCGCGCGCGAGCCTGAGCACGCCGGCGTCGTCGAAGCGCTTGCCGACGACTTGCACACCGATCGGCAAACCGTCGCCGCTGAAGGACCAATTGACGGAAGCCGCGGGCTGCTCCGACATGTTGAAGGGCACGGTGAACGCGATGTGCGGCAGCGCATCACGCGGGTCGTTGCCCGGGCACGCCAGCTCCGCCTCGTAGGGCAGGATCGGCGACACCGGCGAGATGACGAAATCGTACGGCTCGCAGGCGGCGACCGCGGCCTCGCGCATTGCCATCAACAGGCCGAATGCCTGGACCACGTCGCGCCCGGTGAACGACTTCGCGCGCCAGGTGCACCATTCGGCGATGAACGGCAGCACCTTTTTCTGGCGCTCGGGCGGCAGCTGCACGAAATCGTTGTGCGAGCGCGCCTCGAAAAAGCGCGCGATGCCGTCGAGCATCTCCGGCGTGAGGAAGCTCTGCATTTCGACGACCTGTGCGCCCGCCGCCGCCAGCGCCTTGGCCGCTGCTTG
>JBDTMD010000477.1:0-2521 GCA_039934435.1 Burkholderiales bacterium | reverse complement strand
TTCTGATGTCGCCGACGAGCGATGGTTCCGGCAGGTCGTGGCCCCAGTTCACGCCGGCGAGGTGACACCCCTCCTCGTTGGCGCCGCAGACGAAGTCGCTCATCGCGGCGACGCTGCGGTCGGCGACCACGCGTACCGGCGATCCGGCCCCCACCGGCCCGATATAGCCCGGGGGGCAGCCCAGGGCGCCGCGCAACTCGGCCTCGAGCGCAAAGCGGAACGCGCCGATCGATTTTTGCGCCTTTGCCTCGTTCAGCGCGTGATCGCCGCGCAGCAGCAGCAGGACGAACTGTTCGTCGTGCATGACCGCGATCGCCTTGACGGTCCGCGTGAGCGGCAGCTTGAGCAGCTCGGCCACTTCTTCGCAGCGCGTCTTGCCCGGGGTCGGCACCTTGCGCATCGGTTCCGCGGGCGCGCGGCGCGCCTGCGTCGGCGCCAGCGCCTCGGCCAGCTCGACGTTGGCGGCGTAATCGGACTCCGCGCTGAACGCGATGGCGTCCTCGCCCGAGTCCGCCAGCACCTGGAACTCGTGCGAGCCGGTGCCGCCGATGGCGCCGGTGTCGGCCGCCACCGCGCGAAAGCGCAGGCCCAGGCGCGTGAAGATGCGCGTGTAGGTGTCGTACATGTTCCGGTATTCGCGCTCCAGGTCCGCATGATCGACGTGAAACGAGTAGCCGTCCTTCATCACGAACTCGCGGCCGCGCATCACGCCGAAGCGCGGCCGGCGCTCGTCGCGAAACTTGGTCTGGATCTGGTAGACGTGCAGCGGCAGCTGGCGGTAGCTCTTCAACTCGGCGCGCGCCAGGTCCGTGATCACCTCTTCGGAGGTCGGCTGGAGGACGAAGTCGCGCTCGTGCCGGTCCTTGAAGCGCAGCAGCTCCGGTCCGTACGCCTGCCAGCGTCCGGACTCCTGCCACAACTCGGCCGGCTGCACCACGGGCATGGAAAGCTCGATGGCGCCCGCGCGGTTCATCTCTTCGCGCACCACGGCCTCGACCTTGCGCAATGCGCGCACGCCCAGCGGCAGCCAGGTATAGATACCGGCGGCCAGGCGCCGGATGTAGCCGGCGCGGATCATCAGCCGGTGGCTGGCGAGCTCCGCATCGGCGGGCGCCTCCTTGATCGTGCCGAGGTGGAATCGTGATGTGCGCATCGCTCGCTCGCCGCGTTGTGTTTGCGGTTCGCCTGTGGAAAAATGCGAGTGGATTCTAACTTAGGTGGTGTGGCCATGCTCGACCGGGACGGGTATCGCCCGAATGTCGGCATCATCCTCGCCAACGGCCGCAACGAGGTGTTCTGGGGCAAGCGCGTCAATCAGCACGCTTGGCAGTTTCCCCAGGGCGGCATCAAGCACGGCGAGACGCCGGAGCGGGCGATGTACCGCGAACTCGATGAGGAGATCGGCCTCAAGTCGGATCACGTCCGCATTCTCGGGCGCACGCGCCAGTGGCTGCGCTACGAGGTGCCGGAGCGATGGGTGCGGCGCGACTGGCGCGGCAGCTACCGCGGCCAGAAGCAGATCTGGTACCTGCTGCGCATGGTCGGCCGCGACTGCGACGTCAAGCTGCGCGGGAGCGAAAAGCCGGAGTTCGACGCCTGGCGCTGGCACGACTACTGGGTGCCGCTCGAGGCCGTGATCGAGTTCAAGCGCGAGGTCTACCGCCAGGCGCTGGCCGAGCTGCACCGCTATCTTGCGGCCGATCGGCGCCGGCACGCGCGCGCCGAGCCCGCGGCAACGCGCTGAGCGGCCGAGCCGCAAAGGAGCCGTCATGGACAGGCAGTTCCAGGGACTTCCAATCCGCGAGCTGGGTGCCGACGCCGGCAGCCGCCGGCCGCAGCAGTCGCTTGCCGCGAGCGTGACGCGCGAATCGCCTGCGCTCGAGGTGATGACCGACCTGACGCGCGTCAGCCCCGCCACCATCCGCGCGCAGGCGCCGATCGAAGGCGCAAACGAGTACATGCGCTCGCGCGGCGTGCGTTTGCTGCTGGTGATCGACGAGCGCGACACGGTGCTCGGCCTGGTGACGGCGAACGACATCCTTGGCGAAAAGCCGACCCGCCTGGCGGTCGATCGCGGCGGCAGGCGCGACGAGCTGACTGTGGCGGACGTCATGACCCCGGCCGACCTGGTCGAGGTGGTCGAGCTCGAGGCCGTCGCCGGGGCGCGCGTCGGGCACGTCATCGAGACCTTGCGGCGCAACGGCCGCCAGCACGCGCTGGTGGTGGACTACGAGCCGATCGCGCCGCGCTCGGCGCTCGAGCAGCCCGCACGGCGCACCATGGTGCGCGGCATCTTTTCCCTGTCGCAGGTGGCACGCCAGCTGGGCGTGGCGGCGCCGCAGGCGGGGGAGGTGGCGCGCACCTTCGCCGAGATCGAGGCGGCGCTCGGGCACTGACCGCAGGCGGCGCCGCATAGCGCCGCTCAATTATTTGAATTGCGAAAATCGATTTGATTAATGGAACGCGCCACGCTACGTTGGCGAGGCCGCGTTCGGCGGGTCATGCAAAGGAGACAGCAATG
>JBDTMD010000476.1:0-2527 GCA_039934435.1 Burkholderiales bacterium | reverse complement strand
TGATCGGCCACATCACCTACCTGTCGGACGACGCGATGATGGAGAAGTTCGGCCGGCAGTTGCGGCGCGCCGCGCTCGGCTTCGACTTCGGCGTCGACTTCGAGATCGAGAGCTACCTCCGGTACCAGGGCGACAAGTTCTCCACCTACTTCGACGCCAACACGTACCTGCGCATCACCAAGGCGCTCGATTACTACGATCCGGCGGGGGACTTCGGTGGCGACCTGGCCAGATCCTTCGCGCGCGCCCAGGCGGCGTTCCTCGTCGTCTCGTTCACGACCGACTGGCGCTTTGCGCCGGCGCGCTCGCGCGCCATGGTGAGGGCGCTGCTCGACAACCGGCGCATCGTGTCCTACCTCGAGTTGGACGCGCCGGGCGGGCACGACGCGTTCCTGCTCGAAGACCCGCGCTATCACGGCGCGCTGCGCGCCTATTTCGAGAACATCGAGCTGTGACGCGGCCCGATCTCGCCGCCATCGCGCAATGGGTGACGCCGGGCGCACGCGTGCTCGATCTGGGCTGCGGCGACGGCTCACTGCTGCGGCATCTGTGGGAGAAGAACCAGGCGCACGGCTACGGCGTCGAGATCGACGACGCCGAAGTGCTCGCCTGCTTCAGAAACGACGTCAACGTCCTGCAGCTCGACCTGGAATCCGGACTGGCGCTGTTCCACGACAGCTCCTTCGACTACGTGATCCTCTCCGAGACCCTGCAGACCATCCATCGCATCGAATTCCTCACGCGCGAGATGCTGCGCGTCGGCAAGGCGGCGATCGTGTCGTTTCCCAATTTCGGCCACTGGCGGGCGCGCCTGCAGGTGCTCGCGGGCCGCATGCCGGTGTCGGCCGAGCTGCCGCACCAGTGGTACGACACGCCGAACGTGCATTTGTGCACGCTGCACGACTTCGAAGACCTGTGCGCCCGGCTTGGCGCGCAGATCCGCGAGCGCGTGGTGCTGCACCGCGGCCGCCCGGTGAGCGTGCTGCCCAACTTCTTCGGCAGCCTGGCCGTGTACCGCGTCACGGCCTGAGCCAATCGCCGCTTGACCCGGCGCCGCCGCGCCGCGCAGGATGCGTCCTTGCGTAGACCATAGGAGGACGCATCATGGACAGGAGTCTGGCGGCAATCGCAGTGGTATTGTCGGTCGCGCTGGCAGGGTGCGCGGAGATGCGCGGCAAGATGCCCGACTGGATGCCGGGCAGCGGCGCCGTCAGCGTTAGCCTGAGCGGTGCGGAGGAAGTGCCACCGGTCAAAGTCTCAGGGTCAGGCAGCGGCCGGTTCCGCCTTGCCGAGGACGGCAGCATAACGGGCAGCGTGACGACCAAAGACGTTGCGGGCACGGCAGCGCACATCCACTTGGGCGACAAGGGCAAGAACGGTCCGGTGATCGTGCCGCTCGACAAAAACGGCGATACCTTCAGCGTGCCAGAGGGCCGCAAGCTCACCGCGGCGCAGGTGAAGGCGTTCAAGGACGGCAATCTCTACGTCAATGTGCACACCGCCCGCCACAAGGGTGGCGAGGTGCGCGCGCAGATCGAGCCCTGATGCAGCACGGCGCGCGGCTTCACCGCCGCGCGTCGCCCTCGCCCTCCGTGCCGGCCGAGCCGACCGACAGATCGGCGAGCCCAGAGCGGATCATGAGCCAGAACAGAATCACGCCCGGAAGCGCGATGACGGTCGTGAGAATGTAGAAATTCACGTAGCCCATCGCATCGATCATCGATCCCGCCGACGTGCCGGTGACAAAGCGCCCGGCGATGCTGGCGAGCGCCGAGAGCAGGGCATACTGGGTGGCGGTGAAGCGCAGGTTGCACAGGGCGGAAAGGTAGGCGACCACGGTGACGCCGCCGATGCCGCTGGCGAAGTTCTCGAAGCCGACCGCCGCCGCCATGCCGATGTTGGTGTGGCCGAGCGCGGCGAGCACGGCAAAGCTCAGATTCGACACCGCCATCAGGACCAGGCTGATCAATACGGCATGCTTCATGCCCAGCCGCGCATAGAGCATGCCGCCGACGAAGATGCCCGCGAGCAGCGCAATGAAGCCGATGCCGACGTCGTAAAACGCGATCTCGTTATTGGTGAAACCGAGGCTTTCGAACAGCAGGCGCAGCGTGAGGTTGGCGAGCGTATCGCCGATCTTGTGGATCAGCACGAACAGCAGGACGACGAGCGCTCCCTGACGCTGGACGAATTCGGTCAACGGCCTGAAATAGGCACCGATCGCATCGACCACGCCATGCGGCTGGGCGGGCTCGCGGTGTCGCCGCGGCTCGCCCACTACCAGAGCGACCAGCATCGCCGGCACTGCGAAGACGGCGCAGGCGAAGTACGCCGCGCTCCAGCCGAAGCGCTGGGCCAGGACCAGCGCCAGCGCGCCCGCTGCGGCCGCGCCGATGCGCCAGCCGTATTGCGACATGCCGGAGCCGACACCGAGCTGGCGCGGCTCGAGCAGCTCGATGCGGTAGGCGTCGATGACGATGTCGAACGTGGCCCCGGCCACGCCCACCGCGATCGCGGCGATCGCCAC
>JBDTMD010000475.1:0-2545 GCA_039934435.1 Burkholderiales bacterium | reverse complement strand
CAGGCCCGTGCTTGGGGGCAAGGCATTAGCATTCTTGCTGCATTCGCCTGCCCGCAAATCGAGGGCGGATATCCGCCTGCATGAGGAATTCGCCGTTGCATGAAGGGCTACGAAGCCGAGCTCAAGAAAATCCTGAGCGAACACGGCTGGAGCAGGATAAGGAGCGGCAAGGGTTCTCACGAGATCTGGGGCAAGCAAGGTCACAAGGCCGTAACCGTCCCCTACGGCTGCAAGTCCAGGCATCTGGCAAACAGAATCCTCAAGAACTGCGGCATCGGCCATAAGTTCTGAATCCCGCTGCGCCACCAGTGCCGGCTCGCCAACGCGGCCGCCCGGCGGGACAACTGGCGGCAGCTCATCCATCTGCCTGAATGAGCCTGCGCTGCGGCGACTGGGTCACCGTCGCGGCGAACGGGAACTAGGGCCCGACCCTACGTTTCCCGGCCGCCCTCTGCTTCGGCAAGCAGCGCCGCCACCGCGGTACGCAGCGCCGGCAGGTCTGCTTCGGGGACACGGATGCTCATGGATTCGTCGTCTTTCCTGCGGATATCCGGCGCAAATGATACTCCCGCGGCCCGGGTCTATTCCTGGTCCGGATACCCTCGCGGATTGCCCTGCTGCCATCTCCACGCATCCCGGCACATCGCCTCGATGCCGAGGCCCGCGCGCCAGCCGAGCTCCCGCGCGGCAAGCGAGCAGTCGGCATAGACCTGCGCAAGATCCCCAGGACGCCGCGGACCGAATTCGAGCGCGATCTTCACCCCGCTCGCGGCCTCGAACGCCTTCACCACTTCCAGCACCGAGTAGCCGCGCCCGGTGCCAAGATTCACGGTGATCGAGCGCCGGGCCTGTTCCAGAAACCGCAGCGCCGCGAGGTGGCCCTCGGCAAGGTCCGTGACGTGGATGTAGTCGCGCACGCCGGTGCCGTCCGGCGTGTCGTAGTCCTTTCCCCAGACGCGCAGCGCGGGCCGCAGGCCGACGGCGACCTGGGCGACGTAGGGCAGCAGGTTCTGCGGCTCGCCGCGCGGGTGCTCGCCGATGCGCCCCGAAGGATGCGCGCCGATCGGGTTGAAGTAGCGCAGGCTCGCATGGATGAAGCCGGATTGCGCCGCAGCCTCGGCCGAGAGCAGCTGCTCGATCTCGAGCTTGTTCTCGCCGTAGGGATTGGTCGGCCGCAGCCGGTGGGATTCCGTATACGGCAGGAACTCGGGCTCGCCGTACACGGTCGCGGAGGAGCTGAACACGAACCGCCGCACGCGGTGGCGCCGCATGGCCTCGAGCAGCGTGCGCGTGCCGTCGACGTTGACCTGGTGGTAGAGCTCGGGATTCGAAACGGATTCGCCCACGGACTTCAATCCGGCGAAGTGCAGCACCGCCTCCACGCGCCGCGACGCAAAAAGCGCATCGAGCGCCTCGGCGTCGCGCACGTCGGCGCGCACGAAGGCGATGTCCTTGCCGGTCAGCTCCTTGAGCCGCGCGAGGACCGAGAGCTTGGCGTTGGCCAGGCTGTCCAGCACCACCAGCTCATGCCCCGCCGCGCAGAGCGCGACGCAGGTGTGCGAGCCGATGTAGCCCAGGCCGCCGGTGACGAGAAGATTCATGGGTAGTCGAGCTCCCGCTGGTGCCGCGACGGCGTGTCAACGGCCTCGCGGATCGCGGCGGCCAGCGCCTCGCGCACGAACTCGCGCACGCGTTCCGCGCACGCGATGCGCGCCTTCAGCTTCTCGGGGAGCTTGAGGGCGGTCGTGGCCATGCGGTCACCATGGTAGCGCCGACGATCAAAGGCGGACCGACCCCTTTCCCGCCCCCGCCACGAACGTCCTCGGCACCCCCACCGAGTAGCGGCGCTTTCAGTCGCTTCGCCTGGACGATGCGTGCGCCGCCGCAACGCCCAGCGCGCCACCGGCGGCGTTGACCAGCGCGTCGGCCAGCTCGATGCCGTGCGCGTGGCCGGCGATTTCGATCGCTTCCTGCACGAACCCGAACGCGACCACGGCTGCGGCCACGCCGAGCGCGAGCGCGCGCGGCAGCGCCCGGCGCCATAAATACGCGAGGACGGCGTAGGCGCCGAAGTGGGCGATCCAGTGCCAGTTCCCGTACGCGAGCTGGCCCGCGACCGGAATTGCGCTCGCCCCGAGCAGGGCGAGGGTGAGCGCGATCGCGGCCGGGAAGAACGGGATCAGGGTCCGATTCAGGATAACGGAGTCAGGCTCCATTTTCACCGAAAACCTGGAATTGCCCGCGCGCCTGCCCCGGGAAAATGGGGTCTGCCCCCATTTAAATAGCCACCTTCACCTTCTCCATGCACCGCGGGGACAGACCCGCTGAGAGGGGTCTGACGACAATCTACCGGCTGGCGCGTCGCCTCGCCCGCACGTATGATCGTACGTACGACCCCGGAGCCCGCCATGGCCAAGAAACTCACCATCCTGATCGACGACGCCGTCTACGAAGGCCTGCACCGGGTGGTCGGCCGGGGCGGCATCAGCAAGTTCATCGAGGATCTCGCGCGCCCGCATGTGACGGGGCGCGACCTCGCCGCGCA
>JBDTMD010000474.1:0-2549 GCA_039934435.1 Burkholderiales bacterium | reverse complement strand
TTGTTGACGCTGTAGGCGAGCACGCGCCGCAGGTCGTTCTCGATCACGGCGTAGAAGATCGGGAACGCGGTCATCGCGGTGCCGATCCAGATCAGCATCTCGGTCCCCGGAAAGCCGCGCGCCAGCGCGTAGATGCCGAGCTTTGTGGTAAACGCCGACAGCACCACGGTGCCCGTGGCGCTCGCCTCCGGGTAGGTGTCCTGAAGCCAGTTGTGCAGCAGCGGAAAGGCGCACTTCACCCCGCACGCGAGCAGAATGAGCGCGCCGCCTGGTGTGCCGAGCCCGACGAAGTCGAAGGCGAGCGAACCGGTTTCGACATAGCGCAGCGCCGCACCGGCCGCGAGCAGCATGCCCGAGGCGAGTTGGATCACGAGGTAGCGCATGCCGGCGCCGTAGGCGCGCTTCGAGCCTTGCGCCCAGACGACCACCGCCGAGGCCACCGCCGTGAGCTCCCAGAAAATGAACAATGTCAGCAGGTCGCCGGCGAACAGCGCCGCCAGGGCGGCGCCGGCGTACACCATCGCCGCAGACTGCTCGACGCCGTCGCGCACATGCCAGGCGAATACGATATTCAGGAACGCGGCAATCACGAACACGTAGCCGAACGCGAGACTCAGCTTGTCCGCGCGCACCAGCTGCAGCGCGAAGCCGAACAGCTCGATGTCGACGCGCGCGCCGACCGGCAGGAGGAAGAGCTGCACGGCCGCGAGCAGCGGCGCCGCCAGCAGCAGCCAGCCGCGCAGTGCGCGCGGCAAGAGCGGCGCGGCGAGGCCGGCCCCGATCAGGATCAGGCCCGCCGGGAACTCACTGATCATAGTAGTCCTCGGGCCGCATCACGGCGCGGCGCAGCAGCATCGCCGCGAGCACCAGCGCCACGCAGGCGAAAAAGCCATACGCGCCGTAGAAGCCAAACAGGCCGTCGAACCCGGCCTCGGCGTGGCGGTGGATCGCCAGATCGAGCAGCACCAGCACGATGCCGATGCCCCACAGGCCGCGGTAGAGCTTGGTGACGTTGCGCGGCTCGTCGAGCCAGTAGCGTTTCTCGTCGGGACTCATCGGCTCGCTCTCCTCATCCGGCGACGGCGCGCGCCAGCGCGAGCGGCACGTCGATGACAAATGGCAAGGCGACGGTGGCGGCCGCGGTCGTCACCAGCGCGGCGACGCACGGCCACGGCGCCTCGCCGTGGGCGGCGTCGCCCGCGCGCGGCGCGCGCCAGAACGCCGCATAGACGATGGGCAGGAAGTACGCCGCGTTGAGCAGCGTGCTCAGACCCAGCACCGCGAGCGCCACGCCGTTGCCGGCCTGCGCCGCCCCCTGCAGGATCATCCACTTGCTGAGGAACCCGGCGAGCGGCGGCACGCCGATCAGCGACAGCGCGCCGATGGTGAACGCGCCCATGGTCCAGGGCATGCGCCGGCCGATGCCGTCGAGCTCGCTCACCTCGGTCTTGTGCGCCGCGGTGTAGATCGCCCCGGCGGCGAAGAACAGCGTGATCTTGCTCACCGCGTGCGTGGCGATGTGCAGCACGGCGCCGGCGACGGAAAGCGGCGTCAGCAGCGCCGCAGCCAGCACCACGTAGGACAGCTGGCTCACGGTCGAGTACGCCAGGCGCCGCTTCAGGTTGTCCGAACGCAGCGCGACGATGGAGGCGGCGACGATGGTGAAGCCGGCGACGGCCGGCAGCCAGTCGGCGGCACGGATGCCGGCGAGCGTGTCCACGCCGAATACATAGACCACCACCTTCACCACGGTGAACACGCCCGCCTTCACCACCGCCACCGCGTGCAGCAGCGCCGATACCGGGGTGGGCGCCACCATCGCCGCGGGCAGCCAGCGGTGCATCGGCATCAGCGCCGCCTTGCCGATACCGAACATGTACAGCGCGAGCAGCCCGCCGATTGCGCTTCCCGAGGCCTTGTCGCGCAGGATGCCGCCGGGCGTGAACTCCAGCGTGCCGGCGAGCGCCCAAGTGGCGATGATCGCCGGCAGCAGCAGCGCGATCGAGGTGCCGAGCAGCACGCCGAGGTACACGCGGCCACCCTTTCTCGCCTCGTCGTCGCCGTGGTGCGTGACCAGCGGCCAGGTCACCAGCGTCAGCATCTCGTAGAACAGGAACAGCGTCAGCAGGTTCGCCGACAGGGCGATGCCCATGGTGGCGGCGAGCGCGAGCGCGAAGCACACGTAAAAGCGCGTCTGGTGTCCTTCGTCGTTGCCACGCATGTAGCCGATGGAATACACCGAGTTCACGATCCACAGCCCCGAGGCCACCAGCGCAAACAGCATTCCCAGCGGCTCGACGCGAAAGCCCAGCGCGATTCCGGGCAGCATTTCCAGCACGAAGAGCTGCGGCACGCCGCCCGCCAGCACCGTGGGCAGCAGCCCGAGCACGCAGACGAATAGCAAACCCGCCGTGCCGAGCGTCACCGTCTCGCGCAGGTTCGGCCAGCGTCCGGCAAGCGCGATGCCGGCGGCGCCCGCGGCGGGCACCAGCAGGATCGCGGCGATCAGCTGCGCGCCGGTCACGGTGCGCCGCCCAGCATGAGCAGCG
>JBDTMD010000473.1:0-2555 GCA_039934435.1 Burkholderiales bacterium | reverse complement strand
AGTTCCTTCAGCACCGCATACACGCCGCCCGCGGCGTGCAGGTCTTTCGCCAGAAAGCGGCCACCGGGCTTCATGTCGGCGATCAGCGGCGTGCGCTTCGCGACGCGCGCGAAATCGTCCATGTCGAAGCGGATGCCGGCCTCGTGCGCGATTGCCGGAATGTGCAGCACGGCGTTGGTCGAGCCGCCGGTGGCGGCGACCGCGGCGCAGGCGTTCTCCAGGCTGTTTCGCGTTACCAGCTCGCGCGGCAGCGGCCCGCCGTCTCGCAGCAACTGCATCACGGCGACGCCCGCCGCGCGCGCGGCGGCGCGGCGGCCCTCATCCACCGCCGGCAACGTCGCCGTGCCGGGCAGCGCGAGGCCGAGCGTCTCCGACACCATGGCCATCGTATTGGCGGTGAACTGGCCCGGGCAGGACCCCAGCGTCGGCAGGCAGGCGCGCTCCAGTTGGTCCAGCTCGCCCTGCGTCATGTCGCCGGCGAGGACCGCGCCGACGCCCTCGTACGTGTCGAGCACCGTGACATCGCGCCCGTGCCAGCGCCCAGGCAGCGCGGCGCCACCATATACAAAGGCCCCCGGCAGGTTGAGCCGCACGAGGGCCATCATCATTCCGGGCAGGGTCTTGTCGCAACCGGCGAACGCGACCAGCGCGTCGTAGGCATGGCCGCGCACCACCGCCTCGACGCCGTCGGCGATCAGCTCGCGCGAAAGGAGCGAGAAGCGCATGCCGCCGTGATTCATCGACATCGAGTCGGCCACCGACACCGAGGCAAAATCGAACGGCACGCCGCCCGCCGCGCGCACGCCGGCGCAGGCTTCGCGCGCGAATTCGCCGAGCAGCGCGTTGCAGGGCGTGACGCGGCCGTCGGTGGAGGCGACGCCGACAAACGGCTTGCCGAGGTCCGCGTCGCTGAGGCCGAGGCAGCGCAGGAATGCGCGGTGCGGGGCGCGCTCGAGGCCCTCGACCGTGACGCGCGAGGGAAGGGCGACGGCGCGGGTCGTGCGCCGGGCCAACTTCAGTCGGCGCGCGCGCCGGAGATCTGCACGACCTCCGACCACTTCACGACTTCAGCGCCGATCAGGGCGCCGAGGCCGACGGCGCTGCTGGCCACGGGTTCGGCACCGGCGGCAATGATGCGGTCCCGCACTTCCGCCCGCTTCATTGTGGCGACAAAGTCGGCATTCAGGCGTGCGACGATCGCGTCGGGCGTCGCCGCCGGCACCACGATGCCGAGCCAATCGGTGGCCGCGAAGCCCGGCAGTCCCGCCTCGGCGAACGTGGGCGCATCGGGCAACGCGAACACGCGCTTCGGATTGGTGACCGCGATCGCCTTCAACTTTCCCGCCTTGACCGACGGCAATGCGGCGCCCACCTCGACCAGTGCGAGCTGCAGCTTGCCATTGACCGCGTCCGTGGCCGCGGCGGCATCGCTCTTGTAGGGAACATTCACCATCTGCACGCGGGCCATCAGCTTGAACAGCTCGACCGCCAGATGCGACATCGTGCCGTTGCCGCCGAATCCGATCAGCAGCTCGCCGGGCTTGGCGCGCGCCAGAGCGATTACGTCCGCCAGCGTCGCCGCCGGCAGCTTCGGATTGGCGATCAGCAGGAACGGGAAGCTCGCGATACTGGTCACCGGCGCCAAGTCCTTCACCGGGTCGTACGGCATTTTCGGATACAGGCTGGCGTTGGTGGCGAGCGCGCCCGCGCCGCCCAGGCCAATGGTGTAGCCGTCGGGCGCGGACTTGGCCACCGTCTCGATGCCCATGCTGCCGTTCATGCCGGGCCGGTTCTCGATCACGACCTGCTGGCGCAGCCGCTCCGACAGCAGCGGCACCATGGCACGCGCCAGCACGTCGGCGCTCTCGCCCTGCTGGAAGGCGACGATCAGGCGGATCGACTTCGTCGGGTAGGTCGATTGCTGCGCGACCGCGGCGCCGAGCCAGAGTGCGGCGCAGGCGGCGAGCAGGCCGCGGGTGGCAAAGTTCATGCTGCCTCCTTGAAGCGCAAAGGGTAGCGTGCGTGGGCCAAGCGCGCCAGTCCTTCTGTCACACGGCGCGTGGCGTCGCCCGCCGGCGTCACTGGCCGGCGCTAGGCGCCCAGCCGGGCGAACACGCGCTGCATGGCCTGGATGCGCTCGACGTAGGCGCGCACATCCTGGCCGCCGCAGCGCTGCTCCGGGGCGAGCCGAAAACCGCTGCGCGCGAAGGCCTCCCCCGCCGCGACGCCGCACAGATGCATGATTGCCGCGAGGTCCTGCTTCTGGCGCAGCGTGGCGCTCCTCGCCTTGAGCAGATTCAGCGCGCGCGCGACGCTCCTGTCGAGGAAAGCCGAGGTCATTTCGGTCGCATGGCTCGGCACGACCCGGAAGTACAGCCAGTTGAACCAGCACGAGCGCCAGTCGTACCACGGACCGTCGTCGGCCACCTCGTTGCCGTGGATGCAGTAGCGTCGCGCCTGGCGGTAGGTGCCGTCGGTGATCTGGTACATGCCGACGGCGCTCGACGCGGGGCGGTAGACGTCGAACGGATCTTCCGTCAATCGCCAGCGCCATG
>JBDTMD010000472.1:0-2562 GCA_039934435.1 Burkholderiales bacterium | reverse complement strand
GGTCCGTTCCGCAGCGACGTGCCGCGCGAAGCGGTGGTCATCCAGTCGGCCACCGTGGCCGGCAAGTAGTCCGGCGGCGTGCCCGCCACGCTGTTCATTTCGGACCTGCATCTGTCGGGCGAGCGCCCGGAAATCAACGAGCGGTTCTTTGAATTCCTGAGCACGCAGGCGGCGCGGGCTGCGGCGCTCTACGTGCTGGGCGACCTGTTCGAGTACTGGATCGGCGACGACGAGCTCGACGCGGCGGTCGGCGATCCGCTGGCGCGCGCCGTTGCCACGGCCCTGGGCGAGCTTTCACGGCGCGGAGTCGGTGTCGCCTTCATGCACGGCAACCGCGACTTTCTCATCGCGCAGCGCTTTTGCGCGGCAAGCGGGGCTCGCCTGCTCGCCGACCCGGCGGTGGAAAAAGTCGGCGGCGTGCGCACGCTGCTGATGCACGGCGATACGCTGTGCACCGAGGATCACGACTACCAGGCGTGGCGCCGCACCGCGCGCTCGAGCGCCTGGCAGCACGAATTCCTGGCGCAGCCGCTCGCCGAGCGCCGCAGCACGCTACAGTCCCTGCGCGAGAAAAGCAAGGAAGTCGTCGGCGCAAAACCCGCCGAAATCATGGACGTGAGCGATGCGGCGGTGCGCGAGGCGCTGCGCCAGCACGGCCTGACGCGCCTGGTGCACGGGCATACGCACCGCCCGGCGCGCCACGTCCTCGAGGTCGACGGCCGGCGCTGCGAGCGCTGGGTGCTCCCCGACTGGTACGAGCGCGGCGGCTACCTCGCCATCGACGAGACCGGCGCGCGCCTGGTGAGCTTCTGAGGGTCGCCCGCTAGCCGAGGCCGCGCGCGAGATCGGCTTTCAGGTCTTCGACGCCCTCCAGTCCCACCGCCAGCCGGATCAAGCCGTCGCCGATGCCGGCGGCGGCGCGCGCCTCGGGCGTCAGCCGCCCGTGGGTGGTGGTCGCCGGATGCGTGATGGTGGTCTTGACGTCGCCCAGGTTGCCGGTGATCGAGATCAGCTTGGTGGAATCGATCACTTTCCACGCCGCTTCCCGGCCGCCCTTCACGTCGAACGAAACGATGGCGCCCCCGGCGCGCTGCTGGCGCTGCGCCAGCGCGTGCTGCGGGTGGCTCGGCAGTCCGGGATAGTAAACGCGCGCCACCTGCGGCCGGCGCTCGAGCCATTGCGCGACGGCCAGCGCGTGCTCCGACTGCGCGCGCATGCGGATCTCGAGCGTCTCCATGCCCTTGAGGATGACCCAGGCATTGAACGGCGAGATCGACGGTCCGGCGGTGCGCAGGAACCCCACCAGAGCATCCAGCACGGCGCCTTTTGGACCGGCGACGGCGCCGCCCAGCACGCGACCCTGGCCGTCGAGGTACTTGGTGGCCGAATGGATCACCAGGTCCGCCCCTAGCGCGAGCGGCCGCTGCAGCACCGGCGTGCAGAAGCAGTTGTCGACGGCGAGCGTCGCGCCGGCCTTTTTCGCCACCCCGGCGATGGCGCCGATGTCGGCGACTTCGCTCAGCGGATTGGAGGGCGACTCGAGAAAAAGGAGCCGCGTATTCGGCCGCACCGCGCGCTGCCACTGCTCGATGTCCGTCAACGGCACGAACGTCGTCTCGACGCCGAACTTCGGCAGCAGCGTCGAGAACATCTGCACGGTCGCGCCGAAAATGGCGTTCGAGGACACGATGTGATCGCCCGCCTTGAGCAGCACCATCGCGGTGGCGAGGATTGCGGACATGCCGGACGCCGTCGCCACGCACGCCTGGGCGCCTTCAAGTGCCGCGAGACGGTCCTGCATCATCGAGACGGTCGGGTTGGTGTAACGCGAGTAGACGAAGCCGTCGCCGCTGCCGGAAAAACCGGCCGCCGCTTGCGCGGCGTTCTCGAACACGTAGCTCGAGGTGAGGAACAGCGCCTCGGAATGTTCCTGGAAGCCGGTGCGGCGCTGGCCGGCGCGTACACCCAGCGTGGATTGCTCGAACTGATGTGCCATAAAAAACCCGATCCTTTCACTCACTAAGCGGACCGGGCTGCTTCGGCACGCTTTAGCTGTATTTGTAATGCGCCCGCAAGCTGTGGCTCAAATCGGCGCGAAACGGACTATAGCAAATTCATTGCGCCGTGACCAGATTGAGGTCGAGCTGGGCGCCCTCGCTGTCGTCGCCCGAATCGCGCGCCGCGTCGCGTCGCACCTCGATGGCGTGCAGGTAGTCGCTGGTGACATCGCCGGTGATGTAGTGCCCGTCGAAGCACGAGGTCTCGAAGGTCTTCAGCTTGGGGTTCACCTGGCGCACGGCGTCCTGCAGGGCTCCCAGCTCCTGGTAAATGAGGGCGTCGGCGCCGATCTCCCGTCCGACCTCCTCCTCGCTGCGGTGGGCGGCAATCAGCTCGGCGCGCGTCGGCATGTCGATGCCGTAGACGTTGGGAAAGCGCACCGGCGGCGCCGCCGAGGCGAAGTAAACTTTGCGCGCCCCACCTTCGCGCGCCATCTGCACGATCTCCCCGCTGGTGGTGCCGCGAACGATCGAATCGTCGACCAGCAGCACATTGCGGCCCTTG
>JBDTMD010000471.1:0-2581 GCA_039934435.1 Burkholderiales bacterium | reverse complement strand
CTGGGCGCGCGCATTGGCGAGCGCCGCCTGCGCTTCACTCACCTGCGCCACGCTCGCGGCCTCGGCCTGCGCGACGGCGCGCTCGTCGATGCGCGCGATCACCTCGCCCTTCTTGACGAAATCGCCGACGTCGAGGCGCAGGTCGACGATGCGTCCGGCGATCTGCGCCGAGACGGTCGACTGGCGCACTGCCTCGATCACCGCTTCGGCCGAGGTCGTAAGCTCAACGTCGCGGATCTCGACCGCCGCGGTCTGCACCGCCACCGCGGCCGGCGCCGCCGGCCTGGGCGCGGGCGCTTCGCCGCACGCGGCGAGCAGCGCGGCGAAGGCGAGAAGTGTCAGGCGGCCCATCGCGCCAGCGCCCCCGCGTCCATGGTGCCCGAGGCGCGCTTCACCTCGGCGCCGTTCCTGAACAGCACCAGCGTGGGAATCGCGCGGATGGCATAGCGCGCCGCGAGCCCCTGCGCCTCCTCCGTATTGACCTTCACCAGGCGCACGCGATCCTTGAGCTCGCGCGCAGCGCGCTCGAACTGCGGCGCCATGGCGCGGCACGGACCGCACCAGGGCGCCCAGAAATCGGCGAGCACGGGCAGCTCAGTGCGCGCCAGGAACTGCTCGAACTGCTCCTCGCGCAGCTCGGCGGGCGCGCCGTCGAGCAACGGCGCGCCACACTTGCCGCACTTCGGATCCTCGCCGAGCCGTGCCGCGGGGATGCGGTTGGCGGCGAGGCAGGCCGGGCAGGCGACCTGGACGACCTCGCTCACGCGCAGGCTCCCGCGCTTTCACGCAGGCCCAACCGCTTCAGGATCGAAGCGAGCGGGCACAAGCCGGTGAAGCCGCTCTGCAACAGGTTGGCGCCGACGAACGCGGTCAGCCAGAAGAAATTCTGATTGACCCACAGTCCGAGCGCCAGCGAAGCAAGCACGAAACCTCCGGCGAAGATTCTGATCATGCGTTCGATCGACATGTTGACCTCCGTCAAGTTGTGTCGCTGCAGCGTAGTCCGCCCGGCGATTGCCCGTCTGTGACCGCGGTTCCACAGGCCTGCGGAACCTGGATCACAGACACCGGCGGACCACGGCGCCAGACTGGTGCCGTCAAGCGACTTGCTGACTCGCAACGAGGAGAAGAACATGAAAGTCAACATTGGCAGCATGGATAGAACGCTGCGCGTCCTGGCGGGAATTGTGCTGCTTGCGCTCGTCTTCCTGCTCGAGGGCAACGCGCGCTGGCTGGGTCTCGTCGGCCTCGTGCCGCTCGCCACGGCGGCGTTCGGGTTCTGCCCGGCCTACGCGCTGTTCGGCATGAGCACCTGCCCCATGGAGTCGAAGCGCACGTGAGCTAGACTACGCGGCCGGAGACCTTCTGGCCGCGCACGTGAGCCCTACCGAAAAGGATACCCGCCAGCAGCTGGTCGAGCGCTTCCCCACGCTCGCCGAGCTCGCGCTCGCGCGGCTCGAGCGCCTGCTCGCCGAATCGCAGATGCTGAAGGTGCCGGCGGGCAGCATCCTGTTCGACGCGGACCAGCCCTGCCGCGGATTTCCGCTGGTCCTGGAGGGAGCGGTGCGCGTCGTCATGAGCGCGCCGAGCGGCCGCGAAATCATGCTATATCGAGTCGAACCCGGGCAGGGATGCATCATGTCCGGCGGCTGCCTTCTCGGTCACGCGGACTACGCCGCGCGCGGCATCGCCGAAGGGGATGTGCGGCTCCTCAGCGTTGCGCCGGGCTTGTTCCATGAGCTGATGCTCGAATTCGAGCCGTTCCGGCGCTTCGTGTTCGGCATGTATGGCGAGCGGCTCGCCGAGGTGATGCAGCTGGTCGAAGAAGTCGCCTTCCGTCGGCTCGACGAGCGCCTGGCGCAGCTGCTGATTCACCGCGGCCCGGTGATCGAAGCCACGCACCAGAAGCTTGCCGATGAGCTCGGCAGCGTGCGCGAAATCGTGAGCCGGCTCCTACGAAGCTTCGAGAGCCGCGGCTGGGTGAAGCTCGAGCGCGAACGCATCACGCTCACCGACCCGAAATCGCTCGCGGCGCTGGGCGCGCCCGCCTAGGCCAGGCCGACGGTCTGCCTCAGCGCCGGCACTTCGGCGCGCCAGCCGAGCTGCTCGCGGATGCCGTCGCGCAGCGCGTGCGCGGAGAGCGGCTCGCCGTGCACCACGAAGCACTGGCGCGGCGCGCGGCGCCTAGTGCTGCGTACCGCCGATAGCTCTACTATGTCGTCGTTGTCGACGACCGGGTGCACGCCAATTCCCGATAGGCAACCGGGATCAGCCGAGCAGCAGGGGCTCGCCCTGCCGGTCGAATGGAATGAACGCGCCGATCGCCCCCGACTTGATCGACTCGATCATGCGCTGCAGCGACTGCTCGGCGTCCTTGCTCGTCGGCGCGCGGCCGTCGCGTCCGGACAGGCTCGCCACGAAAACGACCGCCCAGGCGGGCCCGAATTGGCGCGCTTCGGCCGCCAGCTCGGCGAACGTGCCCAGCTCCTCGGGGGCCTTGTCGACCGACATCAGCGGCGCGAGCGCGCCGCCCGCTCCGGCCTCGAAGCGCGCGCGCTGCTCGGGCGTGCTGTCGTCGGGC
>JBDTMD010000470.1:0-2596 GCA_039934435.1 Burkholderiales bacterium | reverse complement strand
AGTCGTCCGGTATAGAAAAACCGGACGCGCCGATACATTTTCGCGCGTCGCGCGGGCGCGGCGCGTGATTTTTGGCCGACCGGCCGCCCGCCGTGACACGGGCTCACAAGGAACTGCAAGACCAGTGCGGATTTCTCCCTGTGCCGCCGACTTGCCGGCGGCTAGAGTCGCTGCACATGTCGGAGAACGACGTGTGACATTCGACACATTCGCAGGAGGAAGTCATGAACAGGAATTTGCGGGGCATTCGTAGCGCGATCGTTGGCGCCATCCTGGCGGCAAGCGGGGCGGGCGGTGCTGCGCTGGCCGACGACGAAGTCGAGCCGAACTACCCGATGACCAGCGCGCAGCCGCTGAACTTCGACAGCTTCGGCACGGCCACGGTCAACGCCTTTCTCGGTGCCGCCGACGCCGATATCTACTCGTTCTGGGCGAAGGAAGGCGACGTGATCACGGTGGACATCGACGGCGGCGTCAAGATCGGCGCCGGCAGCGTCGATACGTTCGTGGCGGTGCACGGCACCGCGTCGAATAACTACATCGTGCTGCGCGGCAACGACGACGCCACCGTGCTCGATGCGGGCTCGATCGGCCCGGAAGACTCGTACATCGCCAACCTCGTCATTCCGGCGGACGGCACTTACTACGTGTCGGTGGTGGGCTACCCGAACAGGGTGCTGGACGGCGGCGTGTTCACGGGCGGTGGCCCCAGCGGCGCGCCTATCAACAACGCTGCGGGCACCTACACGCTCATCGTGAGCGGCGTTTCCCCGGTACCGCCGCCGCCGGCCGCAATTCCGGCCGACCCGGTACCCGTGGCGCAGGCGCCGACTCCGGACCCGGTCCAGACTCCGGCACCGACGCCGGACCCGGTCCAGACTCCGGCACCGACGCCGGCCCCGACGCCGGCCCCGACTCCGGATCCGGTCCAGACCCAGCCACCGTTCCCGGTCGTGGATCTGCAGGTGCAGCAGATCAGGATCGACATCAAGCCGGGCCTGCGCGGCATCGCGCGCATCAACCCGAAGTCGCGTCACACCATTCCGGTGGCGCTGCTGTCGTCGCGAAGCTTCAATCCGATGGCCGTCGACCCGAATTCGCTGACCTTCGGCCGCACGGGCGATGAGCGCAGCCTGGTGAGGTGCCAGCCGCATGGCAGCCGCGTGAACCATGATCGGCGGCGCGACCTCGTTTGCGAGTTCGAGAACCAGCTGGCCGAATTCGAGGCGACCGACGAAGAGGGCGTTCTCAAGGGCAGGATGGTCGACGGCACGCCGTTCGAGGGCCGCGGCATGCTGAAAGTCATCTCGGAGAAGCGCCGCAGCAAGCACGCCGACGAGCGCCGCGACAATGACAACCGCAAGGGGCGCAAATAGCAAAGGCATTGCCTAGCGCCCGCGCAGCACAAACCGCCCCCGCCGTCCCGGCGGGGGCGGTTTCGTTTTGGGGCGGGCACATGCGCCCGCCCGAAGTACACTCCCAACCCATGGCAGTTCTGGCCGATCTCGTCACGGCGCTCGTGGCGCTGCTGCACCTCTGGTTTCTGGTCCTCGAGATGTTCCTGTGGACGAAGCCGCTTGGGCTGAAGACGTTCCGCAACACGCCCGAGAAGGCGGAGATGACGAAAGTGCTGGCGGCAAACCAGGGCCTGTACAACGGCTTTCTCGCCGCCGGTCTCGCCTGGGGATTGATCGCCGGCTCGCAGCCGTTCAAGGTGTTCTTCCTTGCCTGCGTCATCGTCGCCGGCGCCTACGGCGCCTGGAGCGTCAGTCGTCGGATTCTGTGGATACAAGCGGCGCCGGCTGCCGTCGCTCTGGGGCTGCTGATCGCGTCAGCCTGAGAAGTGGGCGTCGAGGTGCGCAAGCACCTCGGCAGGCGCTTCCTCGGCGAGGTAGTGGCCCGAATTCACCGGCCCACCGCTCACTTCGGCGGCGCAGTAGGTCCTCCAGACGGCGAGCGCGTCGTACCAGGCCTCGATCTTCGCCTTTTTCCCCCAGAGCACTAAGAGCGGGCATCGGATCTTTACTCCTGCTGCGCGACTCGCGCGGTCATGCTCCAGGTCGATGCTCGCCGCGGCGCGGTAGTCCTCGCACATGCCCTGGATCATCCGCGGATCGTGGATGGCGCTCATGTAATCGGCAAGCGCCTCCCTGGCGAAGAAATCCGGCGGTTTGGGCTCGCGCGAGGTGTGCGCGCGCCACCAGGCGTCGGGCGCGGCGCTGATCACGTTTTCGGGAAAGGGGTGCGGCTGCGCGAACCAGAACCAGTGGTAATAGCCCATGGCCATCGCCATGTCGGTGCGCTCGAAATGCTCGAGCGTCGGGATGATGTCCATGAGGGCCAGCTTCTTCACGCGCCGCGGGTGATCGAGCGCGAGGCGGTGCGCGACGCGCGCGCCGCGGTCGTGGGCCGCGACGAAGAATTCCTGATGGCCAAAATGCGTCATCAGTTCGGCCAGGTCTCCGGCCATCGCCTTCTTGGAATAGGGTGCGTGGTCCGCGGTCGCCGGCGGCTTGAAGGAGCCGCCGTAGCCGCGCAGGTCGGGACAGACGACGGTGAATTTCTTTGCCAGGTCCGGCGCGACCTTGTGCCACAT
>JBDTMD010000469.1:0-2605 GCA_039934435.1 Burkholderiales bacterium | reverse complement strand
CCGATCATTTACAGTCCCTGGTCGCGCGAGCTGATGCCACAGGTGGTCGAGGAAGCGCTCGACGTGGCGCGCGCCGACGGCGTGCAGGTCGCGGCCGACGGCCTGCTCGAGCGCGTCATGGCGATCGGGGCGGGGATGCCGGGACAGATCTCGTCCACCGCGCAGGACATCGGCCTCGGCAAGCCGACCGAGATCGACGCGCTGAACGGCTACGTGGCGCAGCGCGGCGCGGCGCTCGGCGTGGCGACGCCCGTCAACCGCACGCTGCATGCGCTGGTGAAGCTGCTCGAGCTGGGGACGGCGAATCCGAAGTCGTGACGCAAGCGGCCACGCCAGTGCAAGCGCTCGGCGATCGCCTCGGCCTGCTCCATTCTTAACCGCGCAAGGTGGCGCTCGGCTTCGCTGATGCGGATACGGTCGATCCGTGCAAACAGTGCTTCCAGTTCGCTATCCATCAGCTGCTCCCATGCATCTCATTGACGCGGAGGGTTGGTGCAGCGCATTATTGCAGTGCTACACGAACTATAAGGTCTATGTGCATGTGACGAAGACCTTACTTCGACCGCTTCCCTTCTCTTGTGTGCATTGCAACATAGTTTGACTGGAACTTCCTTGACCCCAGTCAAGCGGCCCGGCGCAGGCCGGCGCGCGTCGCCAGCGCGAGCGCGGCGACGATTAGCGCGATGCCGCTCCAATCGAGCGCGCTTGGGCGCTCGCCCAGGAGCGCTGCACTGAACAGTGCACCGAGAACCGGCACCGCCAGGATGCCGAAGCTCGCGAGGCCGGCATCCAGCCGCGCCAGCGTCCAGAACCAGAGGAACCAGCCGAGCGCGCTCACCAGCACGCCGTTGTAGACGATGGCGAAGACGAGCTGCGCATTCCACGTCGGGCGGGGGCCTGGAAACATCACAGCGAGCAGCACCAGCGCCGCGCCGCCGAACAGCACCTGCCAGGCGATGAGCGACAGCGTGTCGATCCCCGTGCGGCTCTGCAGGCGCTTGGTCACGACGACGCCGAGTGCCCAGGCGATGCCCGAGGCGAGCGCCAGCAGCTCGGTCCAGCCCGGCGCGCCGCCGGGCTGGATCAGCAGCAGCAGCCCGAGCAGGCCGACGCCGAGGGCGACGCCTTGCGCCGGAGACGGCCGCTCGCCGAGAATCGGCCAGGCGAGCAGCGTTACCCAGAACGGCATGGTGTAGTTCAGCACCGCGGTCTTGCCGACGGCGCCGCTCTTCAGCGCCCAGATGGCGAGCGCGAACGTGGCGGTGGTCTGCAGCAGCCCGATCAGCAGCACTTGGGGCGCGTGCACCAGGCGCACGGGCCGGCGCAGCAGCGCCGCCGCGCCGAACAGGCATGCCGTGGCGAGCGCAAAGCGCCAGGCGAGGAATTCGAACGGGTCGGCATAGCGCACGCCGACTTTCAGCACCACCCAGTTGAATCCCCAGACCAGGCTGACGGCGGCGAGCACGGCGATCGCGAGGCCGTGCCGCCGCGCGCTCACGCCGCCGCCTCCAGCACGAGCCGCGCCGCCAGCCCGCCGCCGGGCCGGGGCGCGAGCGCCAGCCGCGCGCCGTGCGCGCGCGCCACGCGCTCGACGATCGCCAGGCCAAGGCCGGCGCCGCCGCGGCCGCTTCGTGCCGGATCGAGGCGCGTGAAAGGCTGCTTGAGCCGTTCGGCCTCGCCCGCGGGAATGCCCGGGCCGCGGTCGAGCACTTCGACGACGACAGTGCCGCCATCCCTGCGCACCTCGACTTCGACCGGCTCGCCGGCGTAGCGCAGGGCGTTGTCGATCAGGTTGGAGACCGCGCGCCGCAGCGCCGTGCGCGCGAAGGCAAAGGGCGGCATCGGCGCGGGCGTCACCCTCACGTCCTTGCCCAGCTTCGCGTAATGCTCGCCGATCTCCGCAAACAGCAATCCGAGGTCGGTCGGCGCCTTTTCCTCAGTCTCGCCGCGCGCGAATTCGAGGAACTGGCCAATCACCTGGTCCATCTCCTCGATGTCGGCGCCCATGCCCTGCGCCGCGCCGGCTTCGGCGCCGCTCATCTCCAGCGCCAGGCGCAGCCGCGACAGCGGCGTGCGCACGTCGTGCGAGATGCCGGCGAGCACCATGGCGCGCTCGCGTTCCATGGCCTCGAGGTCGCGTGCCATGCGGTTGAACGCGCTCGACACCGTCGCCAGTTCGCGCGGCCCGCTCGCGGCGAGTGGCTCGGGCGTCTCGCCATGGCCGAGGCGCCGCGCGGCGCCGGCGAGCGCGCGCAGCGGGCGGCTGAGCGTGGCGGCGATCAGCCAGGCGCCGGCGAGCGCCAGCGCGAGCAGCGCCGCGCCCCAGCCGAGCCAGCCGAGGCCGATCTGCGGCTCGAAGCGCGCACGCGGCAGCATGACCCAGAATTCGTCCACGTCGATGAAGAAGCTCACCCAGAAGCCGCGCAGGCCATCGCGCGAGATGGCGAAGCGTGTCGCCGTGCCGAGCTGCGCGCGCACCAGCCCGGCGACGCGTTCGAGCCGCCCCTGCGGGCGCAGCGCCACCAGCTGCTCCTCGTTGGTCACCGGATAGATGCGGATGCCCTCGCGTTCGTTCATCTCGATGAGCAGCTCGCGCCGGCGCAAC
>JBDTMD010000468.1:0-2620 GCA_039934435.1 Burkholderiales bacterium | reverse complement strand
GCGCTTCCGGACAGCGCCGAAACGCAGGCGCTGCTCGCCTCCGACGTGCGCTACTACAAGGTGGTGCCGATGATCGCAGGCGGCGAGCTTCTCGGTGCGATCAGCTTCGGCGGGCATACCGACGCCTTTGCGCCGGAGCAGGTCGCCATCGCCCAGGAAGTCGCAACCCAGCTGGCCATCGCCACGGTGCAGGCGCGGCTGCTCGAGGGCGCGCGCCGGCACTCGGAGGAGCTCGAGGCGCGCGTGCAGGCGCGTACCGTGGAGCTCGAGGCGGCGAACCAGGAGCTGGCCGCGTTCTCGTACTCGGTATCGCACGACCTGCGCGCGCCGCTGCGCGCGGTGGACGGCTATGCGCGCATGCTGCAGGAAGATTTCGCGGAGCGCCTCGGCGATGAGGGCGCGAGGCAGCTCGGCGTGGTGCGCGACGAGGCGCGGCGCATGAGCCTGCTGATCGACGATCTGCTGGCATTCTCGCGTGTCGGGCGCCAGGCGATGCGCACCGCGCGCATCGACATGGCCGAGCTGGCGCGCGACGTGGCGGCGGAACTAGCGAGCGAGTATCCGCAAGCCGAGGTGCAGGTGGGGGAGCTGCCGCCGCTGGCCGCCGACCCGGCGCTGCTGCGCCAGGTGCTGGTGAACCTGATCGGCAACGCGCTGAAATACAGTTCCAAGCATCCCGCGCCGCGCGTGGCGGTCGGCGGCAGCGCCGACGGCGCGCAGGCCGAGTACTGGGTGCAGGACAACGGCGCGGGCTTCGACGAGCGCTACGCGCACAAGCTGTTCGGGGTGTTCCAGCGCCTGCACGGGGCGCATGAATTCCCGGGTACCGGAGTCGGCCTCGCCATCGTGCAGCGCGTGGTGGCGCGCCATGGCGGGCGCGTATGGGCGGCGGGCAAGCGCGGCGAGGGGGCGAGATTCTCGTTCGCGCTGCCGGTGTCGGGGAGCAACGCATGAGCGACCTGCAGCGGGTGGAGATCCTGCTGGTGGAAGACAATCCGCGCGACGCGGAGATGACCCTGCGCTCGCTGCAAAAGCACAATTTCGCCGTCCGGGCGCACTGGGTGAAGGACGGCGCCGAGGCGCTCGATTTCATGTTCAGCGAAGGCGAGTACGCGGGGCGCGTGGCGAGCCGCACGCTCAAGCTGGTGTTGCTCGACATCAAGATGCCGAAGGTGGATGGCATTGAAGTGCTGCGGCGCCTCAAGGCCGATGCGCGCACCCGCACCACGCCGGTGGTGATCATGACCTCGTCCCAGGAAGAGCGCGACATGGTCGAGAGCTACGCGCTGGGCGTGAACAGCTACATCGTGAAGCCGGTGCAGTTCGAGGCGTTCCTGGAAACCGTCGCGAACGTCGGGCTGTACTGGGTCCTGGCCAACCGGACCCCACGCTAGACGCATGACAGCCGAAGCTCCCGTTCGCCTGCTGCTGGTCGAGGACGTGGCCACCGACGCCGAGCTCGCGGTGCGCGAGTTGCGGCGCGCGGGCATGCGCGTCGAAGAGCGGCGGGCGGACACCGAGCCCGAGTTTCGCCGCGCGCTGGACGAATTCGCGCCGCAGGTGATCCTGTCCGATTTCGCCATGCCGCACTTCAACGGCATGGACGCCCTCGCCATTGCGCGCCAGAGCGCCCCGGGGGTCCCGTTCATCTTCGTCTCCGGCACCATCGGCGAGGAGTACGCGATCCGCGCCCTCAAGAATGGCGCCACGGACTACGTGCTGAAGTCGAACCTGATCCGCCTGCCCGCGGCGGTCGAGCGTGCGCTGCAGGAGGCGCAAGAGCGGGCGGAAAAGCGCGCCACCGAGCGCGCACTCGAGACAGCGCGCCAGCACCTGGAGAGCGTCTTCCACGCGCTACCCGACGTGGTGTGGTCAGTCGCGCTGCCCGAGCGGCGGCTGATCTACGTCAGCGCGGCGGTGGCGCAGGTCTACGGGCTCACGCCTGAGGAGGCGCGGGCGGCGCCCGACTTCTGGATCGACGCGATTCATGCCGAGGATCGCGAGCGCGTGATGGCGGAGTGGCCGGGGTCGTCGCCGGACAAGGTTCACGATACCGAATATCGCATCGTGCGGCGGGACGGCGTCGTGCGCTGGGTCAACGTGCGCCGGCGCGTGCTCACGAGCGCCGCGGGCGTGCCCGAGCGCGTCGACGGCCTGGTGCGCGACGTCTCCGACGCGGTGCAGCAGCGCGAGCGCCTCACACGCCTGAGCCGCATCCGCGACCTGCTGGGCGCCGCCAACGCCGCGTTCATGCGCATGCGTGACCGCGACGCGCTTTACGCCGAGTTCTGCCACATCGCGGTCACGCGCGGGGGCTTCGTGCTGGCGCGCGTGGTCGCGCTGGACGAGACGGGCCGGCTGCGGATTGCGGCCGCGTCGCCCGCAGGCGACGCCAGCGATTTTGAGCGCGTCGTCGGGGACTACAACCGCGACCCGCAAGGCGCGCGCAGCCTGCTCGCACACGTGCTGCGCACCGGGCAGGGCGAGGTGTCCAACGACGTGCGGGCCGACGAGCGCATCGCCGGGCGCGCGGTGCTTACGGCGCAAGGCAACTACGCGCTCGCGCTGCTGCCGGTGCGCGTCGAGAACGCCGTGGCCGCGGTGGCGATTCTGCGCGCCC
>JBDTMD010000467.1:0-2622 GCA_039934435.1 Burkholderiales bacterium | reverse complement strand
TCCCGAGGTCGGCATCCTGTTGCTGTCCCAGCACATCGAGTTGAGCCACTGCAGATGCGCGTCCGCCAGCTCGAGGCCCGGCCAGCGCTCGAGCACCGCGGGCAGCGCGATCTGACCCTCCAGCCGCGCCAGCGGAAACCCGAGGCAGATGTGCGTGCCGAAGCCGAAGGCGAGGTGCGGCGGTCCGTCGCGGCCGATGACGACGCGATCGGGATCGGGGTAGGCGCGCGGATCGCGATTCGCGGCATTGAGCAGGATGAACACGCGCTCGCCGGGCTGGAGCGTCTTGCCGTGCAGTCGTTGCGGCTGCTGCACGATCCTCACCTGGGCGCCGTTGGGGCCGTCATAGCGCAGCAGCTCTTCCACCGCCGCCGGCGCCAGCGACGCGTCGGCGCGCAGTCGGTTGCGCTCGTGCGGAAAGCGCAGCAGACCGAGAATGGCGTTGGCAATGTGGTTGGTGGTGGTCTCGTGCCCGGCAAACAGCAGCAGGATGCAGGTGGCCGCGAGCTCATCGTCGCTCAAGCGGTCGCCCTCGTCCTCGAGGTGCACCAGTTCCGACAGCAGGTCCGGGCGCGGCTGCGCGCGGCGCGCCGCGATCATGCCGCGGAAATACTCGGCCATCTCGCGCGTCGCCGCCTCGGCGATGTCGTATTTGTCGGCGGACATGCGCGAGCTGCCGATGAACAGCGCCATGTCGTCCGAGAGCCGCTTCACCCGTTCGAGCTCGTCTGCGGGAACGCCCAACATGTCCATGATGACGAGCGCCGGCAGCGGGCCGGCGAAGTCGCCGATGAAATCGAACTCGCGCCGCGCGCCGATGGCATCGAGCAGCCGGCGCATCTGCGCCTCGATCCGTTGGCGCATGGCGTGCATCGACTTGACGTGGAAAACCTTGCTGGTGAGGCGCCGCAGGCGCGTGTGCTCCGGGGGGTCGCGGAACACCATCCACAGCGACAGATAGCGCACGATGTCGGCGATCCTGCGCGCCTCGGAGGAAGGCAGTGCGGCGAAGAACGGCCGCAGGCGGTCCGACGACATTTCGCGGTCGAGGCACACGCGGCGCACGTCCTCGTAGCGGGTCAGCACCCACGCCTTCAGGCGTGGGCTCCAGTGGCAGGGATCCTCGTCCTGCATGCGGCGAAACAGCGGAAACGGGTCGGCGAGGAACGCGGGATCGTCGGGCCGGTAGTCGATGCTCATGGTTTGCTCACGAGCCAAACCGCGAGCATGGCGAGGGCCATGCCGGCGGCGGCAAACACTGTATAGGTCTCGCCGAACAGCGGCCAGGCGACGAGCGCCGTGCACGGCGGCACCAGATACATGAGGCTCGCCACCTTGGTGGCGGCGCCGTGTCGGATCAGCCAGAAGAGCAGGAACACGGCGCCCAGCGAAAGCGCAAACACCAGCCACACGAGCGCGACCACGAGCTGCGCGCTCCAGGCAACATTGCGTGTCTCGAAAAACAGCGCGTAGGGTGCGATCACCAGCAGGGCGGCGCCGAACTGGATGGCCGCACCCGTGCGCAGATCGATCCGGGAGCAGTAGCGCTTCTGCCACACCGCGCCCAGGCTGATGCTGACCAGCGCCAGTACCGAGAGCGCGGTCGCCGCCAGTCCCACGCCCTGCAGCACCCACTTTTCCCGCACTACCAGCGCCACGCCGGCGATGCCGAGCGCCAGGCCGAGCCACTGGCGCGCATTGGTGCGCTCGCCCAGGATCCAGCCCGACAGCCCAGCGGCAAGAATCGGCTGCAGGGCGGTGATCAGCGCGGAAGCGCCCGCAGGCATGCCCTTATGCAGAGACAGGAATACGCCACCGAGGTATCCCCCCTGGATCAGGGTGCCGGCGAACGCCATGTGCAGAAATTCGGCGGGATTCGCGGGCCAGGGGGCTCTCATGAGCAGGCAGAGTGGCAAAAGCAGAACGAGGACGAGCGCGAAGCGCATGACCAGGAATGTCGCGGGCTCCACGTAAGGGAGTCCTAACTTCGCGCCAATGAAACCGGTGCTCCATAGCACCACGAAGAGACCGGGGAAAATCCAGGCGCGGCGCTGGACGGGATCCGGGTCTGTGGTCATGGGCGGGGATTGTCTCCGCTGCGGACGCGTTGCGTCCGGCCGTTTCGCCCGACATCTGCGCCATCGTTTGAAACACTACACCTGCCAGCCCAATAATTTTCTGCAGTGGCTCAAATACTTATGTTGCACCGCAAAAAGCGTTTGACTTTCAAGGCACAACCTCTATACTGACGATTGTTGCGCTGCACCATTAAGCCGTGACCCAGAATTTAACTGACCTCTAAAGGAGTATGACCATGTACGTTACCCCCGAGCAAATCCAGGCGACCAGCAAGGCCAATGTGGAAACGATGCTGTCCCTCGCCGCGACGCAATTCGCCGCGATCGAGAAGCTCGCGACCCTGAACGCCAACGCCGTGAAAGGCGCATTCGAAGACAGCATCAGCAACACCCGCGCGCTGTTCGGCGCCAAAGACGTCCAGGAGTTCGTCACGCTGCAGAACACGCTGGCGACGCCGGCGATCGAGAAGGCCATCGCCTACTCGAAGAGCGTGTACGGAGTTGCTTCCGAAACCAACGCCGAGGTGTCGAAGATGGCGGAAAA
>JBDTMD010000466.1:0-2628 GCA_039934435.1 Burkholderiales bacterium | reverse complement strand
GGGATCCTCGAGATCGTCATGGGCGACGAGGCGAGCGGCAAGCTTTCAACCGCGGGCCACCGCATGCACGCCGAGCTGGCCGAGATCTGGCGCGACGTCGATCGCGATCCCGAGGCGCGCGTCGCCATCATCCGCGGCGCCGGCAAGGGGTTTTCCGCCGGCGGCGACCTGGCGCTGGTCGAGGACATCGCCCGCGACTTCGAGACGCGCGCACGCGTCTGGCGCGAGGCACGCGACCTGGTCTACAACCTGATCAACTGCTCCAAGATCATCGTCTCGGCGATGCACGGCCCGGCGGTGGGCGCAGGACTGGTGGCGGGGCTGCTCGCCGACGTCTCCATCGCCGCCAAGAACGCGCGCATCATCGACGGCCACACGCGCCTCGGCGTTGCCGCCGGCGACCATGCGGCGATCGTCTGGCCGCTGCTGTGCGGGATGGCGAAGGCCAAGTACTACCTGCTCACTTGCGAGCAGATCTCCGGCGAGGAAGCCGAGCGCATCGGCCTCGTGTCTCTCACTTGCGAAGAGGCCGAGCTGCAGGCGAAGGCGCTGGAGGTGGCGAGAAAGCTCGCCGCCGGTGCGCAGACGGCGCTGCGCTGGACCAAGTACAGCCTGAACAACTGGCTGCGCATGGCGGGGCCCGCGTTCGATACGTCGCTCGCGCTGGAAATGCTGGGCTTCACCGGTCCCGAGGTACGCGACGGCGTCGCCTCGCATCGCGAGAAAAGAAAGCCGAATTTCCCGCCGCCGCCGAAGGATTTCTAGGCCGCGGGCGCGGCGCCGAGCAGGCGCTCGAGGTCGCGCGCCACGGCGGCCGGATCGGGCGGCACGCGGCCCTGCGTGGTGAGCAGCACGCGCACCGGCAGATCGATGAGCGTGGGCTCGGGATGATCGCGCAGGTGCGCGGCGTTCTGCAGCATCGGCAGAATGTGCTGCGTCTTGGTGCCCGCCATCGCGCTGTCGACGCCCTGGATGATCGTGTGCTGGGCGCGGGCGATGCCGATCAGCAGTTCGGCGAGCTGTTGCGCGGAAATTTCCATGCCGTTCTCCCCGTTAGCGGATGTCGCGCGGATGTTAGCATCCGCCCCTGCATGCTGCGCCGCGCGCTTGCCGGGTTCGCGCTTCTTGCCCTCGGCGTTGGCGCCGCGATCGCGCTGCACCTTGCGACCGCAAAAGGCGACACCATGTTTGCAGGCAAACGGCCGGACAATCTCGGCGTGAAGGATGGCAGGCTGGCATCGTGCGGCCGGCGGCTGAATTGCGTTTCGAGCCAGGCCGAGCCGGGCGACGAGCTGCACTACGTCGCGCCGATCCCGTTCCGGGGCAGCGCCGGCGGGGCGATCGCCGCGGCGCGCCGCGCCGTCGCCGCCATGCAACGCGCGCGGGTCGTGCGCGAAGAGGCCAATTACCTGCACGCCGAATTCCGCTCGAAGTGGATGGGTTACGTCGACGACGTGGAGTTCACTTTCGACGCTAAGGCCGGCGAGCTGCAGGTGCGCTCGGCCTCGCGCCTCGGGCGGCGCGACTTCGGGGTCAATCGCACTCGTGTGGAGGCATTGCGCGCGCGGCTTGCTAGCTGAATTCCACAATCACCGGCTGGTGGTCGGAAGCCTGCGTGTCGGGATCCACTTGGACCTGGGTAACGCGTGCCGCGAGATCGCGGGTAACGAACACGAAATCGCAGCAGTACGGCGCTTCGTCGGCGCTTTGCAGGCGGAACGTCGGCGCGTGGGGATGTCCGGGATTGGCCTGCTGCCACGCATCGATGTACGCACTGCCCAGGCGCGCTATGAGGGGATCTTCGGGCCGCATGTTGAAGTCGCCCGTGAGGATGCCTGGCGCCGGGCGCGGCAGCGGCTGGAACGGCCCGCCGTCGTCGCGCGCCGAGGGCCGCGCCTTGGCTTGCGCAAGCGCTTCCGCGTCCAGTGCCAGCAGCCGCTCGATCTGCGCCGCGCGCTGGCGTTGCGAGTAGTACTCGAGGTGCGTGGTCATGACGCGCACGGGTCCCCACGGTGCCTCGACCGCCGCCTCGATTGCGACGCGCGGCATGCTCGGCACGTCATCTTCGGCAGGCCAGGGCAGGGAATGGCGCAGTACGCGTCCTACCGGCAGGCGCGACAGGATCAGGTTGCCGAAGTGCTGCCGCCGGCCGTTCTCGTCCGCGCCATCGACACCCCATGCGTAGTGCGCGCTGAACCCTGGAAACGCCGCCGTCAGCGCGGCCGCCTGGTCCTCGCCGGCGCTTCCCGGCAACGAAGCAAAGCCTTGCGCAACTTCCTGGAAGCAGCACACGTCCGGGTCAGCGAGCTGGCGCGCGATCCGGGCGATGCGCGCCGGGTCGACAACGCCGTCCTGGCCGCGGCACCACTGCAAGTTCCAACTCAACAGGCGCATGCGCGCGAGACTACAACAAGCGGGCGCGCGGCCGCGCGCCGCGGGGCGGACTACAGCGGCGCCAGTGCCGGCGGCGCGCGGCGCAACAGGCCTTCGTGTCCGCCGCCGACCAGAAGCAGAGCGTGGCGCGCGTTCTTCTGCATGGATTCGAGATACAGGTTCTGGCCGCCGAAGTGGCGCCCGGCGTATTCGTAGGCACGCGCCAGCTGCAGGTCGAGCCTGCGCATCGCGCCA
>JBDTMD010000465.1:0-2632 GCA_039934435.1 Burkholderiales bacterium | reverse complement strand
TGTGGCGCGACAGCAGCATGCCGTTGCCGAACACGTCGCCCGACATGTCGCCGATCCCCGCCACCGTGAACGGTTGCGACTGCGTGTCGTGGCCGAACTCGCGGAAGTGGCGCTTGACCGATTCCCAGGCACCGCGCGCGGTGATGCCCATCTTCTTGTGGTCGTAGCCCACCGAGCCGCCCGAAGCGAAGGCGTCGCCGAGCCAGAAGCCATAGTCCTTGGCCACGCCGTTCGCGATGTCGGAGAAGGTGGCGGTGCCCTTGTCGGCGGCCACCACCAGGTACGGATCGTCGCCGTCGTGGCGCACCACTTCAGCGGGCGGCACGGGCTTGCCTTCGACCAGGTTGTCGGTGATGTCGAGCAGCCCGCTGAGGAAGATCCTGTAGCAGGCCACGCCTTCCTTCAGCAGTGCTTCGCGGTCGCCCGCGGGCGGCGGCTGCTTGACGACGAAACCGCCTTTGGAGCCCACCGGCACGATCACCGCGTTCTTCACCATCTGCGCCTTCATCAGGCCGAGCACCTCGGTGCGGAAGTCCTCGCGCCGGTCCGACCAGCGCAGGCCACCCCGCGCCACCGGGCCGCCGCGCAGGTGCACGCCCTCGACGCGCGGCGAATAGACGAAGATCTCGAACATCGGCCGCGGCTCGGGCAGCTCGGGCACTTTGCGCGGATCGAACTTGAGCGAGAGGTAGGGCTTGGGCGCGCCCTGCGCAGCCTTCTGGAAGGCGTTGGTGCGCAGCGTTGCCTGGATCGTGGCGAGAAAACGCCGCAGGATGCGGTCGTCATCGAGGCTCGGAACCTGCTCGAGCCCCGACTCGATTTCGCGCAGCAGCGCCTCTTCGTCCTTGGCTGTCGCGTGCTGCGGGTCAAAGCGTGCGTGGAACAGCTTCACCAGGGCGCGCGAGAGCACCGGGTGCGCCACCAGCGTCTGCTGCACGTAGGCGAGGCTGAAGGTGAAGCCCGCCTGGCGCAGGTAGCGGCTGTAGGCGCGCAGGATCGCGATGTCGCGCGCCGAGAGCTCGGCGGCGAGCACCAGCTGATTCAGGCTGTCGGGTTCGACCTGAGCGCTCCACATCGCCTCGAACGCCTCGTGGAACAGCGGCCGGATGCGCTCCAGCGCGAGCGCGCCGGCGCCGGGGAGCGAGGCCAGCGCGAGGCCGAAATCGACGATCGACAGCGGCGTGCCGTCGGCCGGCTCGATGCGGTAGGGCCGGTCGTCGAGCACGCGCACGCCCAAATTCTCCAGGATCGGCAGCGCGTCCGACAGCGCGATCGGCGGGCCGCAGCGGTACAGGCGAAAGCGCAGCACACCGGGCTGGGCGGGCAGCGGCCGGTACAGGTTCATGCCGAGCGCGGGCGGCGCGCCGAGCTGGGCCATCATGCCGATGTCCGCCTGCGCCTCGCGCACCGGCGTGTCCTCGCGGTAGCCGGCGGGGAATGCCTGGCCGAAGCGCGCGTACAGGTCGTTGCCGCCCTCCTCGCCGAGCGCCTTGACGAGCTCGCCGTGCAGGTCGTCCTCCCAGCGCCGCGTGGCCTCGACGATTTTCGCCTCGAGTGCTCGCACGTCGACGTCGGGGACGGTGCCGGGCCGCGTGCGGATCACCATGAAGATGCGCGCGAGCGGCGATTCGGACAGGTTCACGGTGAACTCCGCCGCGGTGCCGTTGAATGCCTCGGCGAGGATGCGCTGGAACTTCTGGCGCTGCTCGGTGTTGTACTTGTCGCGCGGTACGTACACCAGGCAGGTGATGGTGCGCCCAAACTTGTCGCGCCGCACCAGCAGGCGCGTGCGCTGGCGCTCACCGAGCTGCAGGATGGCGAGGGCGTGGACGTAGAGCTCTTCGGGCTCGATCTGCAGCAGCTCGTCGCGCGGGTAGTCCTCGAGAATCGAGGCGAGCGCCTTGCCGTTGTGGCTCGCCGGCAGGAAGCCGGCGCGCGCCTGCACGGCGGCGATCTTGCGGCGCACCACCGGGATGTCGGCGAGGTTCGCGGTGTACACCGTGTGCGTGTAGAGGCCCAGGAAGCGCCGCTCGCCGATCACCTGGCCCTTGGCATCGAAGCGCTTCACGCCGACATAGTCGAGGTAGCCGGGACGATGCACAGTGGCGCGCGTGTTGGCCTTGGCGAGCACCAGGATTTCCGGCGTGCGGGCACGGGCGCGCGTTTCCGGGGGCAGGGTGGCGAAGCTCGTGGAAAGCGTCGTGCCTGCGCGCTCGCGCAGGATGCCCAGACCCGAGCCGCGCACGATGCGCAGTACGTCCTCGCCGTTCTCGCTTCCCAGATCGTAGTCGCGGTAGCCGAGCAGCGTCATGTGGTTGTCGAGCAACCAGGAGAGGAAGGCATGCGCTTCGCGCACTTCGTCGGTATCGAGCGGCAGCTCGCCTGCTCCCAGCTCTTCAACCAGTTCGCGCAGGCGCTGCTGCATCGGTTTCCAGTCGGCCACAGCCGCGGCGACGTCGGCGAGCACGCGCGTCAGGCCCTGCTCGATTTCGCTCACGCGCGCCGCGTCGGTCTCGCGGTCGATCTCCAGATACATGTACGACTCGGGCCGGCCCTCGGCGCCGGCGCCCGGCGGCGCGAGGCCCGTCAGCCGGCCCTCGTCGTCGCGCAGCATGCGCAGCACCGGATGCAC
>JBDTMD010000464.1:0-2643 GCA_039934435.1 Burkholderiales bacterium | reverse complement strand
ACCGGCTTGAAGGTCATCTTGTTGGCGCGGAAGTAGTCGGCGAGGTTGAGCTCGGTGGTGGTGCCGGGCTGCACGCAGATGGTCGCGCCGTTGAGCTGCTTGGCGCTGGTCACGCCGAGCTTCTTCGGCACCATGAAGCCCTGGCCGTCGTAGTAGTTGACGCCGACGAAGTTGAGCCCGAGGCTGGTGTCGCGCGTGATGGTCCAGGTGGTGTTGCGCGCCAACAGGTCGATCTCGCCCGACTGCAGGGCGGTGAAGCGCTGCTGCGCGGTGAGCGGCGTGTAGCGCACCTTGGTGGCGTCGCCGAACACGGCCGCCGCCACGGCGCGGCAGGCGTCGACGTCCAACCCCTTCCAGGCGCCGCGCGCGTCGGGCTGCGAGAACCCGGCCAGCCCGGTGTTCACGCCGCATTGGACATAGCCCTTCGACTTGACCGCGTCGAGCGTGGACTGGGCGTGGAGCGGGCTGCTGGCGAAGGCGGCGACAGCGCAAGCGGCGACGGCAAGGCTTACTTTCATGGGGACCCCCGTGGGAATGGTGTCGCGCAGTCTATTCCGGAGGCCCGGCGCTTTGCAACAGCCGCCCTCAGGACTCCTCGCGCAGCGGCCGCTTGGCGCATTCCTCGAAGATGCGCGCGCGGCAGCGCGCGCAGATGGCGGGGTCGAGCTTGTCGAAGATGCGCGCGATCGCCTCGCGCTTGTCGCGGAACACGGCGTCCTCGCCGATCTCGCCGAGAAAACCGCCGTTGCGCAGCACGAGCTCGGCCGGCTGGCGCAGCCCCTGCAGCCACAAGCGCCCGCCGAACCAGCGGCGGGCGCGCGCCTCGCGCGCCAGCGCCTCGGCGCCGGCGACGGCGAGAAAGTTGATGGTGCGCGCCACCACCAGCAGGTGCTCCAGCTCGCGCGCCACCTCGCGCAGGGTTTCCAGGCGCGAGTCGACGTGCTCGACGGCGCCGAAGTAGATCGAGCCCTCGACGGTCATGATCTTGAGCTGCGGGCACTCGGCGACGCCCTGCGCCACCGGGCCGAAGCGGCGCACGCTGTGGCGCGGATCGGGTGCCACGACGCGCATCTGTGGGCGCGAGGTGCGGTTCAGGTAGACGATCAGCGAGGCGATGACCCCGGCGAGGATGGCGTACGGCAGGGGCATCACCAGCGTGGCGGCAAAGCTCGCGCCGAGCACCGCGGCTTCCTGGCGGCTGGCGCGCAGGTAGCGGCGGATTTGCGGTAAATCGATCATGCCCCAGCCGGCGAGGATCAGCAGCGCGGCAATCGCCGGCAGCGGCAGGCGCGCGGCGACCGGCGCCAGCGCGAACAGCAGCAGGATCAGTCCCGCCGCCGACAGCACCGCCGACAGCGGCGTGCGCGCGCCGGCCTCGTAATTGATGCCGCAGCGATTCACCGAAGCGCTGGTCGGGTAGCCGGAGAAGAACGCCGCGCCGACGTTGGCCAGCCCCTGGCCGATCAGCTCCTGGTTGGCGTCGATGTGCTGGCCGGAGCGAATGGCAATGGCGCGCACGATGGCCAGCGCCTGCGTCACCGCGAGGATGGTAACGCCGAGCGTCGGTCCCGACAGGCTGAGCAGCGTGGCGGCCGACAGGTCCGGCCAGGAGAGCGGCGGCAGCGCGCCGGGGAGCGTGCCGATGCTGCGAATGCCCGAGGCCTGCTCGCCGATCATGGCGTTGACCGCAACCGCGAAAGCAGTGCCGGCGATCGTCGCGACCACGATCGGCGGCACGCGGCGCGTGAGCCGCTTGCCGAAGGCGCCGGCCAGCAGCGCGACGATGCCGACCGCGAAGGCCCAGGGCCGCGCTTCATGCAGGTGGGCAAACGAAGCGCGCGCCATGTCGACGAAGGCGGTGCCGCGCTCGGCCTCGGCGCCGACCAGCGGCGACAGCTGGCTGACGATGATCAGCAGCCCGAGACCGGCGGTGAAGCCGATGACGACGCCATCGGCGACGAAGCGCACCAGGGTGCCGAGGCGGAACAAGCCCATCGCCAGGATCAGCAGGCCGCACATCAGCGCCAGGGTCAGCGCCATCGACACGTAGGCACTGGTGCCGATCGCCGCCAGCGGCGTGAGCGATGCGAGCACCATCAGCGATACGGCATTGGTCGGTCCCGAAACGGCGTGCAGCGACGAGCCGAACAGCGCCGCGATCACCGTCGGCACCATCGCGCAGTACAGGCCCTGCGCGGGCGGCAGGCCGGCGAGCGTGGCGAAGGCGACGCCCTGCGGCAGCACGACGACCGCGCCGATCAGCGCGGCGGTGGCGTCGGCGCGCAGCGTGGTGCGGGTGACGCGCGGCCACCAGCCGAGGAACGGCAGTACGCGCGCGAGTGCAGGCAGAAGCGGCAAGATGGGGGAATATTCTCTTATTGGCGCAATCTTAGCTAACATAGCCACGCATGCCTCGACTTGCCGCCAATGTTTCCCTGATGTTCCCCGAAGTTCCGTTTATGGAGCGCTTCGCCGCGGCGAAGCGCGCGGGCTTCCGTTACGTCGAGTACCAGTTTCCATACGCTGCGGGCAGCGCGGCCGAAGTGGCGGCGCGCGTGCGCGATGCCGGCGTCGAAGTCGTGCTGCACAACCTGCCCGCCGGCGATTTCGCGAAAGGCGATCGCGGCATTGCCTGCCAGCCAG
>JBDTMD010000463.1:0-2646 GCA_039934435.1 Burkholderiales bacterium | reverse complement strand
ATCCACAAGACCGGCGCGCTGATCCGCGCTGCGGTGCTGCTCGGCGCCGCCTGCGGCGGCGCGGCCACGGGGCAGATGCGCGAGCGGCTCGACCTGTACGCCAAGACGGTGGGACTCGCATTCCAGGTGGTGGACGACGCGCTCGACGCCGAGGCGTCGAGCGCGACGCTGGGCAAGACGGCGGGCAAAGACTTACGCAAGAATAAGCCTACCTACGTATCGGTGATGGGCCTGGCGCGCGCGCGCGATCTGGCGCAGGAACTGAGGCACAATGCGCATGAGGCGATCGCGCCTCTCGGCGCCGGCGCACGGCGCCTGCGCGAGCTCGCCGACTTCATCGTCCTCAGGAAGTTCTAGCCATGGCCTCCCTAATCGAACAGCTGCCGGCCGGCGGCTACAATCCATCGATGTTCGAGCTGCTGAAAACCATCGACGACCCGTCGCAACTGCGCGCGCTCGAGCGCAAGGATCTGCACCGGCTGGCCGAAGAGCTGCGCGCGTTCGTGCTCGATTCGGTATCCAAGACCGGCGGGCACCTGTCGTCGAACCTTGGGACGGTCGAGCTCACCATCGCGCTGCACTACGTGTTCAATACGCCCGAGGATCGCATCGTCTGGGACGTCGGCCACCAGACCTACCCGCACAAGATCCTCACTGGCCGGCGCGAGGCCATGTCGCACCTGCGCATGATCGACGGCATCTCGGGCTTCCCGCGGCGCAGCGAGTCGCCCTACGACACCTTCGGCACCGCGCATTCCTCGACTTCGATCTCGGCGGCGCTCGGCATGGCGGCGGCGGCGAAGGCGAAGGGCGAGAGCCGCAAGTGCGTGGCCGTGATCGGCGACGGCGCCATGTCGGCGGGCATGGCGTTCGAGGCCATGAACAACGCCGGCGCCATGGATGTCGACCTCCTCGTCGTCCTCAATGACAACGAGATGTCGATCTCGCCGCCGGTCGGCGCCCTGACCAACTACCTGGCGCGGCTGCTCTCGGGCCGCATGTATTCCAGTGCGCGGCGCGCGAGCGAGCACATCCTGAAGCGCGTCGGCGTGTGGGAGCTGGCGCGGCGCACCGAGGAGCACGTGAAGGGCATGGTCACGCCCTCGACGCTGTTCGAGGAGTTCGGCTTCAATTACATCGGTCCGATCGACGGCCACGACCTCGACACGCTGATCGCCACGCTGACCAACATCCGCAAGCTCAAGGGGCCGCAGTTCCTGCACGTCGTGACGCGCAAAGGCCAGGGCTACAAGCTCGCCGAAGACGACCCGATCGCCTACCACGGGCCGAGCAAATTCGACCCGGCCGAGGGCATCAAGAAAGCGAGCGCGCCGGCGAAGCCCACGTACAGCCAGGTGTTCGGCGACTGGCTGTGCGACATGGCGGCGGCCGATGCGCGCCTGGTGGCGGTGACGCCGGCGATGCGCGAGGGCTCGGGCATGGTGGCGTACTCGGAGAAATTCCCGGAGCGCTATTTCGACGTCGGCATCGCCGAGCAGCATTCGGTCAGCTTCGCCGCCGGCATGGCGTGCGAGGGAATGCGTCCGGTGGTGGCGATCTACTCGACGTTCCTGCAGCGCGGCTACGACCAGATGATCCACGACGTCGCCATCCAGAATCTGCCGGTCACGTTCGCGCTCGATCGCGGCGGGCTGGTGGGCGGCGACGGCGCGACGCACAACGGCGCTTTCGATTTTGCCTACCTGCGCACTGTGCCCAATCTCACGGTGATGGCGCCGGCGGACGCGGCGGAGTGCCGCAAGATGCTCACCACGGGCGTTCGGCTCGGGACACCGGCGGCGGTGCGCTATCCGCGCGGCGCGGCACTGGGCGAGGCGGGCAGCGCGCTCGACACCGTGCCCGTGGGCAAGGGCGAGCTGCGCCGCAGCGGCAAGCGCGTCGCAATCCTCGCTTTCGGCTCGATGGTGAAGCCGGCGCTGGATGCGGCCGAGGCACTCGACGCTTCGGTCGCCAACATGCGCTTCGTCAAGCCCCTGGATACCGAGCTGGTGCAGCAGCTGGCGCAGACGCACGAGCTGCTGGTCAGCGTAGAAGAGCACCAGATCATGGGCGGCGCCGGCAGCGCGGTCTGCGAGGCGCTCGCGCGGCTGGGAATCGAGAAACGCGTGCTGCTACTCGGCTTGCCAGACCGCTTCATCGATCACGGCGACCCGGCGAAACTCCTGTCATCGGTAGGGCTGGACGCGCAGGGCATCGAGAAAGCGATTCGGGCCGCAATAGCCGAGTAAATTAGTCGGAAGATATAATGGCGTCATGAAAGCCACGGACCTGCAGCACATTGCCGACGTCCAGAGCCTGCCCGACTCGCGCAAGCTCGCCATCGACCAGGTCGGCATCAAGGCGATCCGCCATCCGATCCAGATCATGCAGCGCGCCGGCGGCGTGCAGCACACCATCGCCCACTTCAACATGTACGTCGGCCTGCCGCACCACTTCAAGGGCACGCACATGTCGCGCTTCGTCGAGATCCTGAACGCGCACGAGCGCGAGATCTCGCCCGACACCTTCCGCGTGATGCTGCGCGAGATGGTGAAGAAGCTCGAGGCCGAGAGCGGCCACATCGAGATGACGTTCCCGTACTTCGTGAACAAGAAGGCGCCGGTGTCGGGCGTGCAGAGCCTGATG
>JBDTMD010000462.1:0-2649 GCA_039934435.1 Burkholderiales bacterium | reverse complement strand
GATGGCGCGCCCGTTGCCGACGCCCTCACCCACCGAGCCGGCGCCAAGCACCAGCGCCGCTTTGTCTTTCAGCCGCCCGGACACAGCCCGTCTTTACTCAGCCCAGCGTCGGCATGTTGAGGCCGGGCGCCGGCGTGTCCTGGTGCGGCCAGCGCGTGGTGACCACTTTGGTGCGCGTGTAGAACTTGACGCCTTCCATGCCATGCACGTGCAGGTCGCCGAACAGCGAATTCTTCCAGCCGCCGAAGGAGTAGAACGCCACCGGCACCGGGATCGGCACGTTGACGCCGACCATGCCGACCTGTACTTCGTTCTCGAAGCGCCGCGCCGCGCCGCCCGATTCGGTGAAGATCGCCGTGCCATTGGCGTAGGGATTGCGGTTGACGAGCGCGATCGCCTCCTCGAGCGTGTCGGCACGCAGCACAACCAGCACCGGGCCGAAGATCTCGTGCCGGTAAATCTCCATCTCGGGTTTCACGTTGTCGAAGAGCGTCGTGCCGAGGAAGTAGCCCTCCCTCAACGGCGGCTTGCCGCCGTCCAGCACGGCGGTCGCGCCCTCGGCCTTGCCCTTTTCAACATAGGACGCGACTTTGTCGCGGTGCTGGGCCGTGATCAGCGGTCCCATGTCGACCCCGTCCTGGTCGCCCGGCCCGATCTTGATGGCCTTGGCCTTCTTTTCCAGGAGCTTCACCAGCGGATCGCCCGCCGCGCCCACGGCCACCACGGCCGAGATCGCCATGCAGCGCTCGCCCGCCGAACCGTAGGCAGCGCCGATCAGCGCGTCGGCGGCGAATTCGAGGTCGGCGTCGGGCAGCACCACGGCGTGGTTCTTCGCGCCGCCCAGCGCCTGCACGCGCTTGCCGTTCCTGGCGCAGGTCTCGTAGATGTACTTGGCGATCGGCGTCGAACCGACGAACGAGACCGCGGCGATCCCCGGATGCGCGAGGATCGCGTCCACCGCCGCCTTGTCGCCGTGCACGACGTTGAACACGCCCTCGGGCAGCCCCGCCTCCGTGAACAGCTCGGCCATGCGCACCGAAGCCGAAGGGACCTTCTCCGAGGGTTTGAGAATGAACGTGTTGCCGCAGGCGATGGCCACGGGGAACATCCACATCGGCACCATCGCCGGAAAGTTGAATGGCGTAACGCCTGCGCACACGCCCACCGGCTGGCGCAAGGAGTGCGTGTCGACCGCGGTGCCGACATTCTCCGAATACTCGCCTTTCAGCAGCTGCGGGATGCCGCAGACGAATTCCACCACTTCGATGCCGCGCTGCACCGAGCCCATGGCGTCGGGCAGTGTCTTGCCGTGCTCCGCGGTGATCAGGCGCGCGATGTCCTTCTGGTGCGCCAGCAGCAGCTGCAGGAATTTCTGCATGACGCGCGCGCGCCGCAGAATCGAAGCGTCGCGCCAGTCCGGCAGCGCTGCCGTGGCGGCCTTTACCGCGTCATCGATCGCCGCGGCATCGCAATAGGGCACGCGCTTCGTGACCTGGCCGAGTGCGGGGTTGTAGACCTCGCCCATGCGTCCGGCGGGCACCACGGGCTTGCCCCCGATCCAGCAGGGCACGGTATCGAGCTTTAGTTCGGCGGGTTTGTTCATGGCACGACTCCTTGGCAGGCGAAAATTTTACGCCGATATACTCGGCGCGTGCCCGTTCCCCTGATCCCGGCCCGCCTTGCTTTCAGCGCCGACGGCACGCCTTACAGCCACGCCTACGACGACCTCTATCACAGCGCCGACGGCGGCGCAGCGCAGGCGCAGCACGTATTTCTCGGCGGCAACGGCCTGCCCGCGCGCTGGCGCGGCGCGCGCCGCTTCACGATCTTCGAGACCGGCTTCGGCCTCGGCCTGACTTTTCTCGCCACATGGAGCGCTTGGCGCGACGACCCGGCGCATCCGGCGCGCCTGCACTACGTAGCGGTGGAAAAGCACCCGTTCACGGCACAGGACCTCGCGGTGCTGCATGCGCCGCACGCCGAGTTCGCGCCGCTGGCCGAAGAACTACGCAGTGCCTGGCCGCTGCTGGTGCCGGGCATGCACCGGCTCGAGTTCGAAGGCGGGCGGGTGATTCTCACCCTCGCTTTCGGCGACGCCGCCGATCTGCTGCCGCAACTGCGCCTTGCGGCCGACGCCATATTTCTCGACGGCTTCGCGCCGGCGAAGAATCCCGACATGTGGTCGCCCGCGCTGCTGAAGGCGGTCGCGCGCATCGCCGCACCGGGGGCGACCGCCGCGACCTGGAGCGTCGCCGCCCCGGTGCGCGACGGCCTGCGCGCGGCCGGCTTCATGGCCGAAAAGCGCCGCGGCTTCGCGCGCAAGAGCGAGATGCTGGTAGCTCGCTTCGTGCCGCAGCGTGCCCTGCGCCGTGCGCCCGAGTTGCCGGCGGAGCGCAGCGTCGTGGTGATCGGCGCGGGCATCGCCGGCGCGGCTGCCTGCGAGCGGCTGGCGGCGCGCGGCTGGGAGGTGACGCTGGTGGAACGGCACCCGGAGCCGGCGCTCGAAGCCTCGGGCAATCATGCCGGCGCTTTTCACCCCGTGGTCACGGCCGACGACAGCGTATTCGCGCGCCTGTCGCGCGCGGCGTTCACGTTTCTGCTCGAGCACTGGCGCCAGTTCGACGCCATCGGCGCGGCGCCGCGGTGGCG
>JBDTMD010000461.1:0-2657 GCA_039934435.1 Burkholderiales bacterium | reverse complement strand
TCGAATCGCCGGCGGCGCGCAGCGCCGCCGGCAAGCCGGAGAGCGGGCGCATCGCGCTCGGCTTGCGCCAGGAGAGCAACGAGATCGTGCTCACCGTCAGCGACGACGGCGCCGGTCTCGACCTGGAGCGGCTGCGGCGCAGGGCCGACGAGCGCGGCCTGCTGCCGCCGGGCGCGGCGCCCGACGTCGCCGAGCTGACGCAGCTCATCTTCGTGTCGGGTCTGTCCACCGCCGAGACCATTACCGAACTTGCCGGCCGCGGCATCGGCATGGACGTGGTGAAAAACGAGGTGATCGCCATCGGCGGTCGGATCGAAGTCGAGACCGCGCGCGGTCAGGGCACCACGTTTACCATTTACCTGCCGCTGACCCTGGCGGTGACCCAGGCGGTACTGGTGCGTGCGGCGGGCAGCGTGCTGGCGGTGCCCTCGGCCATGGTCGAGCAGGTGCTGCGGATCAGGGCCGAGGAGCTCGGCAAGCACTTCGGTGCCGGCGAGATCGAATTCCAGGGGCGCGCCTACCCCCTGGACGGTCTGGCGCAACTGCTGGGCGGCGGCGCGCCGGCCGCGCCCCAGGGCTACCAGTCGGTGCTGCTGCTGAGAAGCGGCATGCAGCGCGTCGCGCTGCACGTCGACGAGCTCGTCGGCAACCAGGAGATCGTGGTCAAGAACATCGGCCCGCAGCTCGCGCGCGTCTCGGGCGCGGCGGGCGCGACGGTCCTCGCCGACGGCAGCATCGTTCTGATCCTGAATCCGGTGCTGTTGGCGCAGCGCGCGCGCACCATCACCGGACGCGCGGCCGCGCCGGCGCCGGCGCCAGCGGCGCTGCCGATCGTGATGGTGGTGGACGACTCGCTCACTGTGCGCAAGGTCACCGGCCGGCTGCTGGAGCGCGAGGGCTACCAGGTGCTGACCGCCAAGGACGGCGTCGACGCGCTCGATCAGATCAAGGACAGGGTGCCGGCCGTCATGCTGGTGGACATCGAGATGCCGCGCATGGACGGCTTCGACCTGACGCGGCAGGTGCGCGCCGACCCGCGCACCCGCAACGTGCCGATCATCATCATCTCCTCGCGCACGGCCGAGAAGCACCGCAGCCAGGCGACGCAGCTCGGGGTGAACGCGTTCCTCGGCAAGCCCTACAACGAGGCCGAGCTGCTGCAGCACATCAGCGAATTCATCGCCGCGCAAGCCGATGCCGCCATCGCAGCCTAGCGAGCGCGACCGCGCAGCGCTGCAGTTCGAGCCGCAGGTGCAGCTCGGCAAGTACCCGATCCTGCGCGAGATCGGCCGCGGTGCCACCAGCCACGTCTACCTGGCGCGCGACCCGTTCGCCGACCGCGAAGTGGCGATCAAGGTGTTCATGTTCGACCAGAACGCCGATCCGCAGACCGAGCGCATGATGCACAAGGCGTTCCTCGCCGAGGCGTCGCTTGCCGGCAAGCTGAATCACCCGCACATCGTCGACATCCTCGACGCCGTGGCCGAGCCCGACCACAGCTACCTGGTGATGGAGTACGTCGCCGGCACCGCCCTGGACGCGCACGACGACGTGTCGACGCTGCTGCCGCTCGACAAGGTGGTGGAGATCATCTTCAAGTGCATCCGTGCGCTCGAGTACGCGTTCCAGCACGGCGTCATCCATCGCGACATCAAGCCCGGCAACATTCTGCTGTCCAGCGCGGGCGAGACCAAGGTCAGCGACTTCGGTGCCTCGTTCCAGCAGCGTCCGGGGCAGGAGACGACGCAGATCTCGGGCATCGGCTCGCCCGCCTACATGTCGCCCGAGCAGATCCGCATGGAACAGCTCACGCACCAGACCGACATCTACTCGCTCGGCGTCACCATGTACCGCCTGCTCACCGGGCGCCTGCCCTACCAGGCGACGACGCAGGCGGCGCTCACCAACGCCATACTCAATACCGCGCCGATGCGCCCCGGCATGCTGCGGCCCGAACTGCCGCCCCTGCTGGACAAGATCGTGATGAGCGCCATCCACAAGGAACCGACGGAGCGCTACCGCTCATGGCTCGAGTTCGGCAAGGAGCTGAGCCAGGCGTTCACGACGCTGCGCCTGGTGGGCGACACGCTTTCGGACTCGGCAAAGTTCAACGAACTGCGGCAGTTGCCGTTCTTCGAGGGCTTCGGCGACGTCGCGCTGTGGGAGGTGGTGCGCATCGGCGCCTGGAAGAAGATTCCGGGGGGCGATGTCATCATCCGCGAAGGCGACCAGGGCGAAAGCTTCTACCTGCTGATCGCGGGCGCGGTCAGCGTGACGCTCTCGGGCAAGCAGCTGAATACGGTCAAGCCGGGCGGCTGCTTCGGCGAAATCCTCTATTTCACCGAAAACGTGCAGCGGCGCACCACCACCATCACGGCGCTCGGCGACGTCACGGTGATCGAGATCAAGGCCGAAGCGCTGCGTGCTGCCACCGACGCCTGCCAGGTGAGCCTCAACAAGGCGTTCATGCGCGTGCTGATCGAGCGCCTGATGCAGGCCAACATGCAGCTGGCCGCGCGCGGCTAGGAGTCAGCGAGCGCGTGAGTCCGAAGCGGTGGCGATCTCGGCGAGCGCCTCGATCCAGCGCGGCGTTTCGTTGAGGCAGGGCAGGGCGCGGAATTCGCCGCCGCCGGCAGCGACGAAGATCTGCCGCCCTT
>JBDTMD010000460.1:0-2660 GCA_039934435.1 Burkholderiales bacterium | reverse complement strand
GCCCCGGCCGCGCCCACCGCGATCGCGGCGATCGCCACCAGGAAAAGCGCTTCGTCCGGATCAGCGACGCCGAGGAATCCGACCGCAGCCATCACGAGCACGCCGACCAGCCACAGCCAGCTGCGGCGCTGGCCGAACCGCCCGATCACCGGCAGCCGGACGGTGTCGACGATCGGCGCCCACAGGAACTTGAAGTTGTAGGCGAGGAAGGTGAGCGCGAAGGCGGTCACGGCGCCCTTGGTGATGCCGTGCTGGGCGAGGCGCGTGGTCAGCGTCGCGCCGATCATCGCAAAGGCGAATCCGGAAGAAATGCCGAGGCACAGGGCCGCGAGCGGCGCGGATTCGAAATACGGGCGAATGCTCTGCGGCAGCCGGCCGCGCCAGCCGCTCGGACTAGAGCCCGTAGTCATAATCGATCGTCAGCGGCGCGTGATCGGAGAAGCGCTGACGCTTGTAGATAGATTCGCGGCGCGCCGTAGCGGCGATGCCGGGGGTCGCCACCTGGTAGTCGATGCGCCAGCCGACGTTCTTCGCCCACGCCTGGCCGCGATTCGACCACCATGTGTACTGGTCCGGTTTCGCGTTGAGCGTGCGGAACACGTCGACGAAGCCTGCTGCGCCGAATACCTTTGTCAGCCAGGCGCGTTCCTCGGGCAGGAAGCCCGAATTCTTGCGGTTCGCGCGCCAGTTCTTCAGATCGATTTCCTGATGCGCGATGTTCCAGTCGCCGCACAGGATCACCTCGCGGCCGCTGTTCGCAAGCTGTTTCAGGTGCGGCAGGAACGCGGCAAGAAACCGGAACTTGGACGCCTGGCGGTGCGGCCCGGCCGAGCCGGATGGAAAATAGACCGAGACCACCGACAGCTTGCCGAAGCGGGCCTCGAGATAGCGGCCTTCGGCGTCGAACTCCTTCACGCCGAGGCCCTGGCGCACGGCGTCGGGCGCGGCGCGGCTATACAGGCCGACGCCAGCGTAGCCTTTCTTCTCGGCGTGCGCAAAGATGCCCCGCAGGCCGCGCGGCGCGCGCACGGCGTCGTCGAGGTCTGCGTCTTGCACCCTGATTTCCTGCAGGCAGACGAGGTCCGCCTTTTGTGCGGCCAGCCAGCGGTACAGGCCCTTTCGCGCCGCCGACCGGATGCCGTTGACGTTGAGGGTAATGACCCTCAAGTCGCGGCGATGCTTGAGGCCCCGCCGGGCGCGGCGGACCACGCGGCCGGCGCGTTGAGGAACTTTTCAACCTCGGCGACCTGCGCGGCGGCGAGGTAGTTGCCCTGCTTCACGACCTGCAGCACGTCCCACCAGGTGGCAAGGTGGTGCAGCCGCACGCCCAGATCCGTCATCACCTGCTTCGATTCGGGAAAGATGTCGTAGTAGAAGTTCACGAACACGTGCTCGACCACCGCGCCGGCTTCGCGCAGCGCCTTGCAGAAATTGATCTTCGAGCGCCCGTCGGTGGTCAGGTCCTCGACCAGCAGCGTACGCGCACCCTCGCGGACGTCGCCCTCGATCTGCGCATTGCGACCGAAGCCCTTGGGTTTTTTCCTGATGTACTGCATCGGCAGGCCGAGGCGATCCGCGATCCAAGCGGCGTACGGAATGCCGGCGGTCTCGCCGCCCGCGACCGTGTCGAACTGCTCGAAGCCGGCGTCGCGCGCCAGCGTAGCCGTCGCGAAGTCGACCAACTGGCCGCGGATGCGCGGGTAGAAGATGAGCTTGCGGCAATCGATGTAGACCGGGCTCGCCCAGCCCGAGGTGAAGACGAAGGGCTTGGCCTCGGAGAACAGCACCGCCTTCACCTCGAGGAGCATCTTCGCGGTGGTTTCGGCGATGAACGCGCGGTCGGCGGAATGCATGGCGGGAGCGCGCGGATTCTAGCAGGGTTAGAATCCGCGCGATGATCGATCGATGGAGGATCGCGATGGTCCGCACACTGATGCTCGCTGCCTGCGCGCTGCTGCTGGCCGCCGCGCCCGACGCGGCGCTGGCACAGCCGAAACCGGACGAGGCCAAGGAGAGGGCGCGCATCAACGAACTGCGCACCAAGGTCCGCTCTTACCGCTGCGTGACGCAGACGGGCCGCAAATACTACGGCTCCACCATCCCGCCGCAATGCCATGGCGAGCTGGTCGAGGCGCTCTCGCAGCAGGGCCTGGTGCTGTTCCGCATCGAGCCGCCGCTCACGCCCGAGCAGCGCGCGGCAAAAGAAGCCGAGGAGGAGAAGGCGGCCGCCGCCGAGGCAGCGCGGCAGGAAGCGCAGAAGGCGACCGTGCGACAGCGCGCGCTCGCCAGCAATCGCGAGGCGGCGGCGCAGGTCGAAGCGCGCATCGCGCAGCTCAGGAACCGCCAGGGCCACCTGGAAAAAGAAATGGCGAAGCACAAGGACCCCAGCGAGGCGCCCGAGAAACTCCGGCAGGACACGAAAGCCTTGGCCTACGACCTGTCGCTGCAGGAGCAGCTGCTTTCGTCGCGCAAGAACGAGGCCGCCGAGATCAACGCCCGCTACGACGAGGAAAAGCGCAAGTACCACCTGCTCTCCGGCGGCGCGAAGAGCAAGTAGATGGCGCTGTTGCTGGAGCCTCAGGCGTGGATCGCCTTCGCCACGCTCACCGCGCTCGAGCTGGTGCTGGGCATCGACAACATCATCTTCATCTCGATCCTGG
>JBDTMD010000459.1:0-2662 GCA_039934435.1 Burkholderiales bacterium | reverse complement strand
ACGATCATGTTGATCGACGGCGGGATCAGGATGCCGAGCGTGCCGCCGGCGGCGATGGTGCCGAGGAACAGGCGCTCGGAGTAGCCGTGCTTGCGGATCTCGCCCATCGCCACCGTGCCGATGGTCGCGGCGGTGGCAACGCTCGAACCCGAGGTCGAGGCGAACATCGCGCAGGCGGCGATGTTCGAATGCATCAGCCCGCCCGGCAGCCACGGCACCCACAGCACAAGCGCGTTGTACATGCGCTCGGCGATCCCCGAGCGCAGCAGAATTTCGCCGAGCAGCACGAAGAACGGAATCGCCACCAGCAGGAAGTTGTTCGACGTGGCCCACGACATCTCGCCGATGGCGAGGGTCAGCGGCAGCTTCGAGTAGAGCTCCGAGAGCGCCAGGCCGAGCACGCCGAGCGCCGCCGCCACCGGCACCGCCAGCGCCAGGACCGCCAGCAGTATGCCGAGTGCGGTCCAGATCACCGCGTGCCCGCCTCGAGCGAGCGGCGCGCCTTGACGTCACGCACTTCCTCGGCGACGTCCTCCTGGGTGGAGCGCGTGCTGATCGCCCGCGCCGCCGCGCCGCTGCGCCCGCGCAGCACCAGGCCGAGCGCATGCGCGAACAGCAGCGCACCGATGATCACGAACAGCGCGAGCCCGAGGATCCAGATCGCCTGCGGGATCACCGTCGGAATCTGCAGTGCCGACTGGCTGCGCGAGCCGGCGTGCCACGACTGCAGCACCACGTTCCAGCCGTGGCGTGCGATCAGGCCGAAGAAGCCGATGAACAGCGCCAGGCCGAGGAAGTCGAGCAGCAGCCGCAGGCGCAACGGCAGCAGCCCATACAAGGAATCGATGCGGATGTGCGCCCGTGCGAGCAGCGCGGCGGCCAGCGACCACGCCGTGGCGATCGCGAGCGCGTAGCCCGCCAGCTCGTCGGCGCCGCCGATCGAGGTACTGAAGAACTTGCGCAGCACCACGTCGACGCCGATCAGGAACGCGGCGAGCAGGATCAGCACGCCACCGAACCAGGTGCTCCAGCGCGTCACCTGGAGCACGCCCCGCATTAAGGTATGCATGACCTCCCCCTCGGCGCGCAGTGCGGCGCCGACTAGGAGCTCAGTTCACCGCGATCGACAGGCCGAGCGCCTTGCCCACCGTGGCGTTCCACTCCTTCGCGCATTCGACGCCGCAGCGCTTCGCCCAGCCGGGAAGGACCGCGTTTTCCACGAGCCTCTTGTGCTCCACGGCTTCCGAGGGCTTTACCGGCACGATCGTGATGTGAGCCATCTTGCCCAGGGTGCAGGGCTGCTTGCTGGTGTTGCAGTTATCCGCCTCGTCGGTGGCCTGCTTCAGCGTGCGCCACATCTTGTCCTCGTACTGCTTGAACTGCGCCAGCATGAAGTCCTGCGTGCGCGCGTCGATGCGCTTCCAGGTATTGAGGTTCACCGCCAGCACATTGATGCTCCAGCCGAGCGACATCGGGTAGAGCGATTTGGTGACTTCGGGCCAGCCGGCGGTGTTGCCCGAGAGGCTGCCGGTCACCGCGCAATCGACCACGCCGTTGTTCAAGGCCGGAACGACCTCGGCGAAGGCCATGCTGACCGCCGTCGCGGGCACGCCGGCCAGGAAGTCTCGCATGGTGTTGTTGATCACGCGGATCTTCTTGCCCTTCAGGTCGGCGAGGCCGCCGATCATGCCGCGGCACCAGAACACCTGCGGCGGGTTGCCGCCGATGGCGAGCAGCTTGGCGTTCCAGTTCTTCTGCATCTGGCGGTCGATCACCTCGCGGTACGCGTTGCACGCGGCACGCGCACGGTCGGTATCGAGAGTCAGCCCGGCCAGATCGCAGCCCTCGAAGCGCGGGTCATCGCCCGCCATTTTCGAGATGTCCATGCCGGCGAAGTCCATCACGCCGAGCCGCAGCAGGCGCAGCATCGTCTTGTCGTCGATGCCCATCTGGTCGAGCGGCGTGATGTCGGTGGTGATCGCGCCGTTCGATGCCTTGGGCATCGTCTCGCGCCAGAACGGCACCTCGTCGACCGTCGAGGCGACGGTCGGCCCGTTCAGGCCGATCGCCTTGAAGTGCAGTTTCTGCAGGTCCTGCGCCACCGCGCCGAAGGAAACCGCCGTAGCCAGAACAACGCCGCTCAATAGACGATAGAACATGGTGCGCTCCTGTAACGAAGGGGGGAGAAAGGACCGGCTTGCTCGAGAGCAAAATACCCCAGCCAAGGCGCTTCCACAAGGGAGACGTGACAAGGTTCGCGCGCGCGAAGGTATAGTAGACGCTCGCCGATGCCCCAGAACGTTCCGCCCCGCCCGGCCTCGCGGCAGCCGCCGCCGGCGACCCTCGTGCTGACCGAGCCCCTGCCGGATGCGGGCATGCGCAAGCTCGCCGAACGCCCCGAGGTGCGCCTGCTCGTGCTGCCGGCGCCCTCGGATGCCGAGCTCGCGCGCGCGCTGCCGCAGGCCGACGGCGTAATCATGGTGATGGAGCGGCCTGCATTGTCGGCAGCGCTGATCGCGCTTGCCGCGCGGCTGCGCGTTGTGTGCCGCTGTGGCGTCGGCTACGACAACATCGACGTGGCAGCGTTGACCAGGCGCCACATTCCGCTCGCCACGACGGGCGCGGCCAACGCGCGCACGGTCGCCGAGCACGCCCTCTATCT
>JBDTMD010000458.1:0-2665 GCA_039934435.1 Burkholderiales bacterium | reverse complement strand
CCATCAGGCCCTCGCGCCGCCAGGCGAGCGCGTGCACCGGCATGGCATCGGCGACTTCGTTCGCCAGCATCACGCCGCGAAAGCGCTCGGGCAGGCGCTCGATCCGCTGCGCGCGCGCGCCGAGGCGCGCGCGCTGGCGCGCGGCGAGCTCCGCGCTGGTCTCGAGAATCAGGTAGCGCTCGGGCGCGAGCTCGGCGAGGAGCGCCTCGGCGAGCGCGCCGCTGCCGGCGCCGAACTCGAGGATCGCCTCGCCGGGCTGCAGCAGCTCGGCGACCTGGCGCGCGAGCGTGCGCGCGTAGAGCGTTCCCAGTTCCGGCGCGGTGGCGAAGTCCCCGGGCGCGCCGAGCTTGGCGGCGCCGCCCGCGTAATAGCCCAGGCCCGGCTCGTGCAGCGCCAGCTCCATGTAGCGCGCGAAGCCGATCCAGTTGCCGCCGGCGGCGATCTCGGCGCGCATGCGCTCGGCGAGCCGCGCGCTTGCGGCGCGCGCCTCGGGCTCCGGTTCGGGCAGCATGCGGCGAATTTAACCTAGAATCTGCGGCGTGACGGACGTGACGCTCGAGAGCAAGGTGGCGCTGGTGACGGGCGCGGCGCGGCGCGTGGGCGCGGCGATCGCGCGCCGCCTGCACGCCGCGGGCGCCAACATCGTCATCCACTACCGCGGCGCGGAGGCCGACGCCGCCCAGCTGGAGAAGGACCTGAACGCGCGCCGCGCGGGCAGCGCGCTCAAGGTGCGCGGCGATCTGCTGGCGCCGGTCGCGCCGCTGGCGCTGGTCGGCGCCGCGCTGCAGCGTTTCGCGCGCCTGGATTTCCTCGTCAACAACGCGTCGGCCTTCTACCCGACGCCGCTTGGAGAAATCGAGGCGAGCCACTGGGAAGAGCTCATCGGCTCGAATCTGCGCGCGCCGCTGTTCCTGGCGCAGGCGGCGGCGCCGCAGCTCGCGCTCGCCGGCGGCGCCATCGTCAACATCGCCGACATCCACGCCGAGCGGCCATTGAAAGGCTACCTGCTGTACAGCGTGGCCAAGGCGGGGCTGGTGTCGCTGACGCGCGCGCTCGCGCTGGAGCTCGCGCCCGGCGTACGCGTCAATGCGGTCGCGCCGGGCGCCATCGCCTGGCCCGAGGACGGGCAGTTCGAACCGGCCGAGCGCGCGCGCATCATCGCCGCCACGCCGCTCGCGCGCACCGGCACCGAAGACGACGTCGCGCAGGCGGTGCATTTCCTGTGCAGCGCGCCCTTCGTCACCGGCCAGGTGCTGGCGGTCGACGGCGGGCGCTCCGTTTTCCTGTGAGCCGGCCAATGAGCGTCGTTCGGCTGCACCGCGATCCGCGCAAGCTTGCCTACGAGGCCGGCAAGCTCGCCAAGCGCCTGCGGCGCCAGGTCGGCGAGGCGATCGCCGACTACGCCATGATCGAGGCGGGCGACCGCGTCATGGTGTGCCTCTCGGGCGGCAAGGACAGCTACGCGATGCTCGACGTGCTGATCGCGCTGCGCGAGAAAGCGCCCGTGCCGTTCGAGCTCATCGCCGTCAACCTTGACCAGAAGCAGCCGGGTTTCCCGGCGCACGTGCTGCCGCAGTACCTCGAGGGCCTGGGCATGCCGTTCCGCATCGTCGAGCAGGACACCTATTCGGTGGTGAAGCGCGTGCTGCCGGAAGGCAAGACGATGTGCTCGCTGTGCTCGCGTTTGCGCCGCGGCGTGCTGTACCGCGTCGCCGGCGAGCTCGGCGCCACCAAGATCGCGCTCGGGCACCACCGCGACGACATTCTGGCGACGTTCTTCCTGAATCTGTTTTTCGGCGGCAAGCTGAAGGCGATGCCGCCGAAACTGCGCTCGGACGACGGCAGGCACATCGTGATCCGGCCGCTCGCCTACGTGCGCGAGGATGACCTCGAGGCCTATGCCGGCGAGAAGGGCTTTCCGATCATCCCGTGCAACCTGTGCGGCGCGCAGGAGCATCTGCAGCGCCGCGTGGTGCGCGACATGCTGAGCCAGTGGGAAAAGGAGCACCCCGGGCGCGTAGCATCGATCCTGCGGGCGCTCAGCGACGTGCACCCCTCGCACCTCATGGACCGCAAGCTGTTCGACTTTCGATTGGGAGCCAGCGATGAAACCCGTTGAAGGCGCGCGCCGCGAAGCCGAAGAACTCGACGGCATCGTGCCGACCGTGAACCTCGCCGCCGAGGAAGGCCGCAAGGACTTCTACGTGCGCGCGAAAAAGCAGAACCTGGCGCCGCTGTGGCGCGTGCTGCACGGGCTGGTCACCGACAAGCCCGCCTCGCGCGCGGTGGCGGCGATCTGGCATTACGCCGACGTGCGGCCGCACCTGATGGAGGCCTGCGAGTTGATCGGCGCGGCCGAAGCCGAGCGCCGTGTCATGGTGCTCGAGAATCCCGGCCTGCCAGGCCAGTCGCGCATCACGCAGAGCCTGTTCGCCGGGCTGCAGATCATCCTGCCGGGCGAAATCGCGCCGGCGCATCGTCACGTCGCGTCCGCGCTGCGCTTCATCGTCGAAGGCAAGGATGCGTTCACCGCGGTGGCGGGCGAGCGCACGATGATGGCGCCGGGCGATTTCATCATCACGCCGTCGTGGACCTGGCACGACCATGGCAACGAGGGCAAAGGGCCGATGGTGTGGCTGGACGGCCTCGACATGCACATCGTCAA
>JBDTMD010000457.1:0-2671 GCA_039934435.1 Burkholderiales bacterium | reverse complement strand
GTCGGCGATGCCGCGCATCAGCGTCATCGCCGCGTGCGTGTGGGCGTTGACCAGGCCCGGAATCAGCGCGTGGCCCGGCAGGTCGATGCGCGCACTGCCCGGATAGCGCTCGGCCGCCTGCGCCGCCGGCAGCACGGCCTCGATGCGGCCCGCCTGCACGACGACCGCGTGGCGCTCGAGCACCGCGCCGGCCGGCTCGACCGGCACCACCCAGCGCGCATTGATCAGCTGTCGTTCGCTCATGACGTGCGCCGCCAACAAAAAGCCCCGCGCGCGGCGGGGCTTTGCGGGTGCGGCTCGGGCTCAGCGCCTAGCGACCCGTTCCCAGCACCTCGACTTCCGCGCGGCGGTTTGGCTGCAGGCAGGTGATCAGCGCCTTGCGATCCTTCTGCGTGCAACTCGCCACCGGCAGCATCGAGCCGACGTACATCTTGCCGTAGCCCGTGGTCTGCACCTTGGCGCCATCGGCGCCCTGGCGCACGAGGTAGGTCTTGACGGCTTCGGCGCGGCGCTCCGAGAGCTTCTGGTTGTACTGCACGGAGCCCAGGCGATCGGTGTAGCCGCTGATATTGACGAAGCGCACGTCGCTGAATTCACCGAAACGCACCACCACCTCGCGGTCCAGCGTGTCCTGCGCCTTGATGTCGAGCGCCGACTTGTTGAACACGAACAGCACGTGCGTGAAGACGCGCAGCTTCTGCGGCGCGGGCTTGGCGGCCGGCGCGGGGGCGGGCGCCGGCGCAGGGGCCGGGGCGGGCGCCGGGGCCGGCGCGGGCGCGGCGGGCGCCGGAGCCGGCGCCGGGGCGACCGGCGCTTCCTCGGTGGTGGCGCAACCCACCATCGCGGCGAGCGCGGCGGCGCAAACGAAAGCCTGGGCAGATCTCATGTTCATCCTTGTTCTCCCTCGCACGGAATGCCCCGCATTTAATCACAGGCGGCGGCCGAGGTCGAGAGGTCGCGCGTGCTAAAATTTCGCGTTCGAAACAGCGCCTTGAACGGCCACTTTTTCCTCCAGAACAAGAGCCGCAATGGATCAATTCGCCAAGGAAACGCTCCCCGTCAGTCTCGAGGAGGAGATGCGCCGCTCGTACCTCGATTACGCGATGAGCGTGATCGTGGGGCGCGCGCTGCCGGACGTGCGCGACGGCCTGAAGCCGGTGCACCGGCGCGTGCTGTTCGCCATGCAGGAGTCGAACAACGCCTGGAACCGGCCCTACGTGAAATGCGCGCGCGTGGTTGGCGAGGTGCTCGGCAAGTACCACCCGCACGGCGATTCGGCGACTTACGAGGCGCTGGTGCGCATGGCGCAGGACTTCTCGATGCGCTACATGCTGGTCGACGGCCAGGGCAATTTCGGCTCGATCGACGGCGACAACGCGGCGGCCTACCGCTACACCGAGTGCCGGCTGGCGCGCCTGACGGCCGAGATTCTGGCCGACATCGACAAGGAAACCGTCGATTTTGTCCCGAATTACGACGGCAAGGAGCGCGAGCCCGCGGTGCTGCCGACGCGCGTGCCGAACCTGCTCGTTAACGGCTCCTCGGGCATTGCGGTGGGCATGGCGACCAACGTGCCGCCGCACAACCTCGGCGAAGTGATCGACGCCTGCCTGCACCTGCTGGAAAACCCGCACTGCGCCATCGAGGACCTGATGAAGCTGGTGCCGGCGCCCGACTTTCCCACCGCCGGCATCATCTACGGCCTCGCCGGCGTGCACGAGGGCTACCGCACCGGGCGCGGTCGCGTGGTAATGCGTGCGCGCACGCACTTCGAGGACATGGAGAAGGGCAACCGCCAGTCGATCGTGGTCGACGAGCTGCCCTACCAGGTGAACAAGAAGGCGCTGCTGGAAAAGATCGCCGAGCTGGTCACCGAGAAGAAGATCGACGGCATCGCGGACATCCGCGACGAGTCCGACAAGGACGGCATCCGCGTGGTGGTCGAGTTGAAGCGCGGCGAGCTGCCCGAGGTGGTGATGAACAACCTCTACAAGCAGACGCAGCTGCAGGACACCTTCGGCATGAATATGGTGGCGCTGGTCGACGGCCAGCCCAAGCTGCTCAACCTGCACCAGCTGATCGAGGCCTTCGTTTCCCACCGGCGCGAGGTGGTGACGCGGCGCACGGTGTTCGACCTGCGCAAGGCGCGCGAACGCGGCCATGTGCTCGAGGGCCTGGCGGTGGCGCTGTCGAACGTCGACGAGGTGATCGAGCTGATCAAGCGCGAGCCGGCGCCGGCCGACGCCAAGCGCGAGCTGGTGGCGCGCGCCTGGCCCTCGCCGCTGGTGCGCGAGATGCTGGGTCGCGCAGCCGCCGAGCAGTTCCGCCCCGAGGGCCTGGCGCCCGAATGCGGCCTGCAGGACGACGGCTACCACCTCTCGGAGGAGCAGGCGCAGGCGATCCTCGAGCTCAGGCTGCAGCGGCTCACCGGCCTCGAGCAGGACAAGATCCGCGACGAGTACCGCGAGGTGATGACGCAGATCGCCGACCTGCTCGACATTCTGGCCAAGCCGGCGCGCATCACCTCGATCATCGGCGACGAGCTGAAAAAGCTGAAGGGCGACTTTGCCGACGCGCGCCGCACCGAGATCGTCACGGTGGCCGAGGATATCTCGATCGAGGATCTGATCGCGCCGCAGGACATGGTGGTCACCTTCTCGCATGGCGGGTA
>JBDTMD010000456.1:0-2673 GCA_039934435.1 Burkholderiales bacterium | reverse complement strand
GCGGTGAAAGCCGCGCGCCGCGCCGGCTCGATCATCAACCGCGCGGCGCTCGACGGCGGCCTCGAAGTCCACGCCAAGAACCGCAACGACTTCGTCACGCAGGTCGACAAGGCGGCCGAGAATGCGATCATCGACATCATCCGCCGCGCTTATCCCGAGCACAGCTTCCTCGCCGAGGAATCGGGCGCCAGCGCCGGCGCGCGGCCCGAGTTCCAGTGGGTCATCGATCCGCTGGATGGCACCACCAATTTCATCCACGGCTTCCCGCAGTACTGCGTCTCGATCGCGCTCGAGCGCGAGGGCGTGCTGACGCAGGCGGTGGTCTACGACCCCGCCAAGAACGAGCTGTTCACAGCCTCGCGCGGCCGCGGCGCGTTTCTCGACGATCGGCGCATGCGCGTCACCAAGTGCACGCAGCTGGCCGACGCCCTGGTCGGCACCGGCTTTCCGTTCAAGGAAATCGCGCGCATTGACCAGTACATGCGCGAGCTGCGCACGATCATGTCGACCGCGGCGGGCGTGCGCCGCGCGGGCGCCGCGGCGCTCGATCTGGCCTACGTGGCCGCCGGCCGCCTCGACGCATTCTGGGAAACGGGCCTGTCGCGCTGGGACATGGCGGCGGGTGCTCTGCTCATCCAGGAGGCGGGCGGACTGGTGAGCGATCTCGACGGCAAGGCGGAATTTCTCGATCGCGGCGAGATCGCCGCCGGTACGCCGAAGGTGCTGCCGCAGCTGCTCACGGCACTGAAGTGAGCGGCGGCGCTACTTCCTCCAGCGATTTACGCTCCGCGCGCACGCCGTAGGCGAGCACCGCCCCCACCGCCAGCAGCATGAGCGCCGCGCCGAGCAGGTAGCCGCCGAACACCGCATCGCGCGAGCCGCTGCCGATGAGCGTCCCGAACAGCCAGGGCGCAAGCACACCGCCCGTCCCCGTGCCGATGGCGAAGAATATGGCGATGGCGAGCGCGCGGATCTCGAGCGGAAACACCTCGCTCGCGGTCAGGTAGGCCGAGCTTGCCGCGGCCGAGGCGAAAAAGAAGATCACGCTCCACATCGCCGTCTGGCCCGACGCCGAGAGCAGATCCTGCGCAAAAAGCCACCCGGTGAGCGCGAGCAGCGCCGCCGCGGTGCCGAAGGTGAGCGCAATCATGGGCCGGCGGCCGAGGGTGTCGAACCAGTGACCGAGCACCACCGGACCCAGGAAATTGCCGATGGCGAACGGCAGCAGGTACAGGCCGGTCTTGCCCGCCGGCACGCCATAGAAACGGGTCAGCACCAGCGCGTAGGTGAAGAAGATCGCGTTGTAGAGGAACGCCTGCGACATCATCAGCGTCACGCACAGCGCCGAGCGCGAGCGGTAGCGCGTGAACATGACGTGCGCCACTTGCGCCAGCCCGATGCTGCGGTGGGGACGAAGCGCCAGCTCGCGACCGGAGATCGGTGGCAGCGTTGTGCCGATCGAGCGCTCGATGCCGGACATGATGCGCTCGGCCTCATCGACGCGTCCGTGGGTCAGCAGCCAGCGCGGGCTTTCCGGAATGAAGCGCCGGAAGAACAGGATGACGATGCCGAGCACGGCGCCCATGCCGAAACCCAGGCGCCAGCCAAAATCGACGGCGAATATTGCCGGGTCGAGCAGCAGCACGGTGGCCCCCGAGCCGAGTGCGGCGCCGAGCCAGAAGCTGCCGTTGATCATCAGGCCGACGCGGCCGCGATGGCGCGCCGGGATCAGCTCGTCGATGGCGGAATTGATCGCCGCGTATTCGCCGCCGATGCCGAAGCCGGTGATGAAGCGAAACACCAGGAAGCTCCAGAAATTCCAGGCGAAGGCGCTCAGACCGACGCCGGCGAGGTACACCGCGAGCGTGATGAAGAACAGCCGCTTGCGGCCGTAGTGATCGGTGAGCCGGCCGAAGAACAGTGCGCCGATCACCGCGCCGGCGAGATAACCCGAGGCGAGCAGGCCGATCTGCTCGGCGGACAGGCCCAGCGTCTGCGGCAGCTGCAGCACGCCGCTCACTGCGCCCTTGAACGTGACTTCGAGCCCGTCGAGAATCCATGTCACGCCGAGCGCCAGCACCACCAGCCAGTGGAAGCGGCTCCACGGCAGCCGGTCGAGTCGTGCGGGAATCTGGGTGCGGAGGATGTCGCTCACCGGCAACGTGTTACACCGGGCACGGGCGGTCGCACAAGTGCGGCGTTTTGCCGTGACATGGAACCTTCGCCATGCACTGGAGTCAGGACTCGGGTACTAAACAATCAAGGAGTTAAAAAATGCGGAGATCCGCAGCGCTTTTCCTTTGCCTCGCATTGGCCTGCGCCGCCCCCGCGGTGGCGCAGACCGTGTCGAAGCCCGACGGCGCGTGGCGCGGTTCGCTCGGCGCCAACGTCAGTTCGGCGAGCGGCAACAACCAAAGCCTGAACGCGGGCCTGAACGCCGACGCGGTTCGCCAGAGGGACGCCGACAAGCTGGTCGCCACTGTGCAGAGTCTGTACGGCCGCCGCGAGACCAACGGCGTGCGTGAGCTCACCGCGAGCCGCTTCCGCGCCAGCACGCGCTACGACCGCGACATCTCCGACCTCACTTTCGGCTTTGCCGGCTATGACCTGGAGAAAAACAAGCTCGCCGACCTGAAGTGGCGCCATTCGCCCTCGGTCGGCGCCGGCCTGCAC
>JBDTMD010000455.1:0-2690 GCA_039934435.1 Burkholderiales bacterium | reverse complement strand
CCGCCGCGGCGAGCGGCTTGAATCCCAGTCCCATCATGATCGCCGCGGTCACGGCCACCGGCGTGCCGAAGCCGGCTGCGCCTTCGAAGAATGCGCCAAAGCAGAACGCGACCAGCAACAACTGCAGGCGGCGGTCGGGCGTGATGCCGATGATGCTCTTCTGCAGCACGTCGAACAGCCCAGCTTCGCTGGTGAGCTGATACATGAAGATGACATTGAGCACGATCCAGCCGATCGGAAGCAGTCCGAACAGCGCGCCGTACAGCGCCGACTTCGTGGCCATCTCCGTCGGCATTCCGTAAACCAATATGGCGACGGTCAAGGCAACGATGAGGCCGAGAATCGCCGCCCAGTGTGCCTTGACGTGAAAGAACGCAAGGCTCCCGAGCAGCACGATGATCGGCAGTGCCGCGACAATTGTGGAGATCCACTGGTTGCCCAAGGGATCGTAGACCTGTGACCAGCTCATTGCCTCCCCCCAATTTGCCGGCGCCACGCCCGGTGCGGTCTGCCGGATGCCGCGAACGGCGCAAGTGCGCACAGGCGAGTCCGCCGTCGTCATCGGAGCGACCGCCTGCCACGCGTCGTCTCTCCGAATCGAGCGCGCAGTGCTTGATTATTGGTGGAACTTACTCCGAGGTCTTGCCGCCGGGATTGATCTAAGTCATGCAAAGGCGCCGCGTGGCATCGACGCGTCGGCATTCATATGGCGGCCAGACGGCATGCCGTTCGCCGACCGTTGATCCAAATCAACCGCACGCAGTGTCGCTGCGCTTACCGTATGCCGCTGGGGACGCGTACGGATGCTCCGCGTCGCGTGCAGCCGCGCGCCATCCGCCATGCGATTGGACGATTCATGAACCCTTACGTTGCCTTCATCCTGTACCTGATGGCGATCCTGGGCTTCGTGGGGGTCACTCTCTTGTTGAACCGTCTGTTGGGACCCAAGCCGGCAGCCTCCGCGATCAAGCTCGAGCCGTTCGAGTGCGGCGCGACGCCCATCGACACGCGCAACGTCAAGGCGGTCCCGATCAAATATTACGCAGTCGCCATCGCCTTCATGCTCTTCGACCTGGAGACCGTGTTCCTCTACATCTGGGCCCTCGGGGCGCAACCGCTTACGGGCTTCAAGCTGCTCACCTTCTTCATCTTCGCCTTCCTGCTGGTCGCGATTCTGTTCTACGTCTACAGCGCGAGGTTATTGGAAGCGGTAACGGAATAGCGATGATACCGACCACGATTCCGATCCACCCGGTCCACGCTCCATCGCCCGCATTCGAGTACTTTTCGACCAAGAAGGATGAGCTGGTCGGCTGGGCGCGCAAGTTTTCCCTGTTTCCCTATCCGTTCGTGACCGCATGCTGCGCGATGGAGTTCATGGCGGTGAGCTCGTCGCCCTACGACACCGACCGCTTCGGCGCCGCATTGCCGCGATTTTCGCCGCGGCAGTCGGATTTGCTCATGGTCGTCGGCACGCTCACTCACAAGCAGGCACCGGTCCTCTTGAGGGTCTACGAGCAGATGTGCGAGCCCAAGTGGGTGATGGCTTTCGGCGCATGCGCTACCAGCGGCGGGTTCTATCAGAATTACGCTGCGGTCGCAGGCATCGACAAGATCGTCCCGGTGGATATCTATGTTCCCGGATGCCCGCCGCGGCCGGAGACGGTGATCGACGCGATCATGAAACTGCAGGACCGCATCGCACGCGCACACCATCCGATCCTCACCGACAAGTTCTGATCATGGCTGCGCCGACCCTTGATCTGCTGGCGCAGCGAATCGGCCCCGCGGCAGGCGAGGTGTCCATGTCTCACGACATGCTCGTCGTCGTGCTTGATCCTACGGCGCTGCTCGGCGCAGTGCGAGGGCTCAAGTCGGAGTTCGGGTTCGACCTGCTCCTCGACGTGACGGCGGTCGACTGGCCCGACCGGGCTCCTCGCTTCGAGGTCGTGTATCACTTCTATTCCACCGAGCACTTCGTCCGCGTGCGGCTCAAGACGCGTGTTCCGGAAGGCGACCCCACGGTGGATTCGCTGGCCGCGCTGTACGGTTCCGCGCAGTTCATGGAGCGCGAATGCCACGACATGTATGGAATCGTCTTTCTGGGCAATCGTGACTTGCGCCCGATCCTGCTTTACGAGGGCTTTGTGGGCCATCCGCTGCGCAAGGATTACCCGAAGCAGCAAGAGCAGCCGCTTGTTCCCTACCGGACGTAGAGGAAGCGATGCTGGAAACCAAGCTGCCCAACCCGGTCCGCCCGGCCTTCGGCGCCGACAGCGACGAAGAGGTCGTCGTCAACATCGGACCGTCGCATCCGGCCACGCACGGAACGATCCAGGTCATCGCCGCCCTGGACGGGGAAAAGGTGCGGCGGGTGGATGTGCACTGCGGCTACCTGCACCGCGGCTTCGAGAAGGAATGCGAGTCCCACACCTGGACCAACCTGATTCCCTATGTGGACCGGCTCAACTACTGTTCCGGGCTGATCAACGATTTCGCCTATTGCGAGGCCGTCGAGAAGCTGATGGAGATCGAGATCACTCCGCGCTGCCGGCATTTGCGTACGCTGCTATCCGAGTATTCGCGCATCGCCGATCACCTCACCTGCATCGCCGCCTCGCTGATGGAACTCGGCGCGATGACGGCCTTCCTGTACCTGGTGATGATCCGCGACTACGTCTACGAGCATC
>JBDTMD010000454.1:0-2691 GCA_039934435.1 Burkholderiales bacterium | reverse complement strand
CGAGCGGCGGCTTCGCGCTGTCGCGGCCGCTCGTCGGCCGGATCAGCAAGCGCTGGACGGTGGCCGCCGTGCAGGCGGTGGTCGGGGAGGACGGTGCCATCGCCGGCACCGTGAGCATGGCAATCGATCTCGCCGGCTGGAATCTTCTGCCCTCGGAAAACAGCCTGCCCAACGGGACGATCGTTGCTTTGCTGCACGGCAGTTTGGTAATCGCCAGGAGCAGCGAGCCCGAAGCGTGGATCGGCCGCGACATTTCGGACAGCGAGATCATGGCGCATGTGCGCGCCGAAACTATGGGCACGGTGCGCGCGCACGGTGCGGCGGGCGTGGACCGCATTTGGGGAATCCAGCGTGTGGCGGGCACCAGTTGGAGCGCGCTCGCCAGCATACCTGTCGGCGTGGCATTCGCGCCCGTGCAGGAGCGTACGACCAAGATCGTCCTGCTGGTGTCGCTGGTGGTCGTGCTGGTGATTGTTCTTGCGATTACGTTCTCGCGCCGCCTGGCGCGGCCGGTGGCGCTGATCGCGGAAGCGCTGCGCATGCGCGCCTCGGGGCACGGCAACTTTCCCGTTCCGGTCACCGGGCCGCGCGAAATCGCTGCGGTGGCGACTGAATTGAATCGCAGCCTCGCGCGCGCGGAGGACGCACGCGCGGCGCTCGAATCGAGCGAGCGGCGCTACCGCACGCTGTTCGAGACTAATCCGCAGCCGATGTGGATCTACGATCATGCCGACCTGCGGTTTCTGGCCGTGAACGACGCCGCGCTGCGGCGCTATGGCCATTCGCGCGAGGAGTTCCTGACACGGAGCGTTCTCGACATCCGGCCTGCGCAAGAGCGCGAGCGCTTTCTGCAACTGGATCGCGCGGCGCAGGGCCCGCGACCTTATGGCGTGTGGCAGCACCTCACCCAGGGCGGCGAGCGCATCGACGTTGAGATTTTCGGCAACGACGTTGACTGGGAGGGGCGCCGAGCACGCCTGGTCCTGGTCAACGAGGTCACCGAGCGTGTGCGCGCCGAAAGGCGCCTCGATCTGACGCAGCGTCTGTTCGCCGCGCTTTCCGAAGTAAACGAGGCCCTGGTGCGGGTGCGCGGGCGCGATCAGCTGTTTCGCGAGGTCTGCCGCATCTGCGTCGAGCGCATGTACTTCCTGGTGGCGTCGGTCGCGCTCATCGACGTCGCGCGGCAGCGCATCGTGCCGCAAATCTTCGCGGGAGCGAGCAGCGGCGCCATGCACGACATTACCTACCCGCTCGACCCATCCGATCCCCTCGCCGCCACGGTGACCGCGAGCGCCGTGCGAACGGCGCGCCCGGCGGTGGCCAACGACATCGACGACGACCCGGCAAGGGCGGCGGCGCGATCGCTGCGCGAGCGCATCGGCTCCAGATCGACCGCTTCGTTTCCGCTGGCCGAGGGCGGCAGCGTCATCGGCGCGCTGACGGTGCACGCCGAGACCGCGGGCTATTTCGAGCCCTCGATGGTAGAGCTGCTGACGCGCATGGCCGACGACATATCCTTCGCGCTCGACAAGCTCGCCGAGCGCGCCAAGCTCGGCGAGCTGACACGCGAACTCGAAGATCGCGTACGCCAGCGCACGGCGGATCTGGAAGCGGCAAACCTCGAGCTCGAAGCCTTCAGCTACTCGGTGTCGCACGACCTGCGCGCGCCGGTGCGCCACATGGACGGCTTCCTGCGGCTGCTGGAAAAGGAGGTGGCGCCGCCGAGCGCCAAGGCGGCGCATTACATTGCCACGATCGGCGCCGCCGCACGGCGCATGGGTGCGCTGATCGACGACCTGCTCACCTTGTCGCGCACCGGGCGCCAGGAGCTCGAGCTGCGGCGCGTCGACCTCGGCGCGCAGGTGCGCGAGCTGATCCGCGAGTTGGGCGCGGAATCCGGAGGGCGGGAGATCCTGTGGGCGGTCGACGAGCTGCCCGAAGTGATGGCCGACGCCTCGCTGCTGCGCATTGTCCTGCACAATCTCCTGTCGAACGCGCTCAAGTACTCGCGCGCGCAGCCCATGGCGCGCATCGCCGTCGAGGCGCGCGCCGGCGAACGGGGCGCCGTGGAGATCACCGTGAGGGACAATGGCGTAGGCTTCGATGCGCGCTTCAAGGACAAGCTGTTCGGGGTGTTCCAGCGGCTGCACCGCGACGACGAGTTCGCGAAGTCCGGCAAGGTCGAGAAGGCCGCCGAAGACGCGATCGAAGCCGTCGCCGGCGACGAGGCCGACGAGCTCGCCGCCGCCGAGGCCAAGGGGCGTTCGCGCTCGAAGGGTGACGCCGAGGACGCCTAGCACTAAGGCGAAGCTGGCACTCCACGCCGCGTTGCGCGACGATCGGGCGGGTGCCCGGCGATCCGCGCAACGATCCGCCAAAACGGCGGCCAATACCGGGCGTGTCACCGTGCTCGCGCAACCTCCTGGCGCTCGTGCTCGCGGGCGGCTGCGCCGACGATCGTCACAGCGTCGGTCAATTCTTCGGCAGCGACAGCGCCGCCGAAGCATCGTCGTCCGCCGCCGAGGCAGGCATCAGCAGCTCGCCCACCGCCGACGGCAGCGCAGGCACGGAGGTATCGGGCGCGCCCGACGACACCCTGGGCGATTCGTCGGGCTACAAGTTCGACACGCCGAGCGGCATGACCGCGGCCGACGACGGGCCGGCGCGCGGCGGCTGCGAGAAGGTCGATTT
>JBDTMD010000453.1:0-2692 GCA_039934435.1 Burkholderiales bacterium | reverse complement strand
CGAGCGTGCGGCTGACGACTGCCGTGGACACTCCCAGCTCGCGCGCCGCCGCGGACAGGCTGCCGGCCTGCACGACCTTGGAAAACACCAGCATGCCATTAACCACATCACGCATACCTTTGCTCCATTCGCAAAAGACCTTTGTTATTAGTCGCTATTCTAAACCAACCTGCAAAGCCGTATATTTGCTGCACCGCAGTAAAAATGCAGAAAAGGAACAGACGATGAACGCGTATGAGATCGAGCAGATTGAAAAGGACGTGAGGGCCAATTTCAGGCTCCCGCTGTCGTACTCCGGTTGGGCCGACATTGAACGTCAAGCCCGCCAGGAACGTGCCCGCGTATTGGGCCAAGGCTTCAGCCGCCTGATTGCCGCCGCCTGGGCGAAAGTTGCACGTTTCGGACGCGGGGTGCGCAGCACCGCGGCGGACTGCACCGACGCGCGCCTGAATCACGGCTAGAACACCCGAATAGGCAGGCCCCGCCGCGGTATCCTCCTCCCTCCTCCTCCGCGGCGGGGCTGCGCCTACCCCGCCTGGCGCGTAGTACCCGCAGCGCCAGGCGTCAGGCGATCGCCTTCCACATTTCGCGGTCGCGCTCGGCCGTCCAGATGCGCGGATGCTTGATGCCGCGCGCTTCGTCGTAGGCGCGCGATACGTCGAACGGCATGCAGTGCTCATAGATCGGATACCTGCCGTAGACGGGATCCATCTTTCTCTTGGTTGCCAGGTACACCTGCTTCATCGACTGGCGGGCGCGCGCGCCGCGCTTTGCCGCCGTGTACAGGCCGCGCACGAACTCCTGCGTGTAGCCGATGGCCTTTTGGCATTGAGCCGGTGTGGTCAGGGCCGGCCCGCGCCCCGGAACGAGCGCGCGCGGCTTCAGAGCCCGTAGCTTGTCCAGGGTGCGCGGCCATTCCTCGAGGTGCGCATCACCAGTGTAGATGCCGGCGTTATATTCCACGAGGTCCCCCGAAAACAGCACCCTCTGCGACGGCAGCCAGACGATGGCATCGCCACCGGTGTGCCCAGGCCCGACGTGCATGATGCGCACCTCCAGCGTGCCCATCATCACGGTAATCGCGTTGTCAAATACCAGGGTCGGCCAGGTCAGGCCGGGAATCGAGCGGGCGCCGCGGAACAGGCGCGGGAAGCGCCCGATTTCGCTCGCCATGTCCTGGCGGCCGCGTTCCTTGATCAGCCCCAGCGTCCTGCGGCTGGCGATGATCTGCTCAGGCCGGTAGGCCGAGGCGCCGAGCACGCGCACGGCGTGGTAATGCGTGAGCACGACGTACTTGATGGGCTTGGAGGTGACGCGTCGAACGCGCCGGATGACCTCGCGCGCCATGAGCGGCGTGGCCTGCGCGTCGATCACCATGACGCCGTCGTCGCCGACGACGATCCCGGAATTGGGGTCGCCCTCGGTCGTGAACGCATAGGCGTTCTTCGACAGCCGCTGGAAGGTGATTTTCTTCGGCTTGAGATCGGCCTGGGAGGCGAAGGCTTTCATGTTGCAGAGTTCCGCATGAGGGATTGTCAGGTGCGGGAATCTTAGTCGTTTGCCGCAGGGCGGAAAAGAAGATAATGTGCGCCGCGCCGCTCTCGTACGGAGTTTCTCCATGGGACGCCCGGAAAAGATCCGCCTCGGCGACGTCCTTGTCGCGCAGAAGGCGATCTCGCAGGACCAGCTGAAGGTCGCGCTCGAGCAGCAGAAAAAGAGCGGGCGCCGGCTCGGGCGCGTGCTGGTCGAGCAGGGCTTCGTCAACGACGAGCAGATCTGCGAGGCGATCTCTCGCCAATTGAACATCCAGTATGTAAACCTCAAGTTCTACAGCCTGAATCAGGACGTCGTGCGGCGCCTGCCCGAGGCGCAGGCGCGGCGCTTCCGTGCCCTGGTGCTGGAGGATCGCCGGACCAGCGTGCTGGTGGGCATGGCCGACCCGACGGATTTGTTCGCCTACGATGAGCTCGGCAGGATCCTGCAGAACGATCTCGAAATCGCCGTCGTCAGCGAAGCCGCGCTGTTGCAGTCCGTGGACCGGATCTATCGCCGTACGGAAGAAATTTCGGGGCTGGCAAAGGAGCTGGAGCGCGACGTTGGCGACTCCTACGTCGATTTCGGGGCGCTGGGCGCGGGCGCCGAGGACGCGCCCGTGGTCAAGCTCCTGCAAAGCGTGTTCGAGGACGCGATCCAGGTGAACGCCTCGGACGTGCACATCGAGCCGCAGGAGACGACTCTGCAGATCCGCTTCCGCATCGATGGCGCGCTCAACCCGCAGACCCAGGCCGACCCGAAGATTGCGCCGGCGCTGGCATTGAGGCTGAAGCTGATGGCGGGACTCGACATCTCGGAAAAACGGCTGCCGCAGGACGGTCGACTCAACGTCATTGCACGCGACCAGAAAGTCGACGTGCGCATGTCCACCATGCCGACGCAGTACGGGGAATCAGTGGTTCTGCGCCTGTTGAATCGCCGCGCCGCGCGACAGTCGCTCGACTCCCTGGGCATGCCGCCGGAAATGCTGGTGCGCTTTCGCGAGATCATCAAGCGCACCGCCGGCATGGTGCTGGTGACCGGGCCGACCGGCAGCGGCAAGACCACCACGCTCTACTCGGCGCTGGCGGAAGTGAATACGCCCGAGCGCAAGATCGTCACCGTCGAGGACCCGGTGGAATACCGCCTGGCGGGCATC
>JBDTMD010000452.1:0-2694 GCA_039934435.1 Burkholderiales bacterium | reverse complement strand
TCGCTACACGCTCCGGCCCACCGAGTCGCCACGGACCGACTGATGAGCGCCTCGTGCCTGCCGGGCGCGGACCAGCGATTTCTCTGCTTGAGAATCCTGCCGCACCGTTATACAGGTGCGGCGGGTTTCCGTCAATCAAAACAAGAACTTGCTCCGGGCGCGGGTCCTGAATCAGAAATTGAACTGCATGCTTACGGACAATATGTCGTAGGGGTTCTTGTATCCGAAGTTCGACAGCTGGTGGTGCACGGCGCCGAAATGGTCGTAGTCGATGCGCAATTCGATCTCGCGCCAGAGCCGCGCGCCCAGTCCCAGGCCGAGCACGCCCGAGACGCCGCGCTTCGTTGTGTTGGCAAGCGCGGGTGGGCCCCCCGTGCCGCAATAAAGAGGCCTGCACGTGATCTCGAACTGCGTGAACGCGAGACCGGCTTTGGCGTGGAAGTAGTAGCCGCCGCCAAGCGGCGTCGCCAGGACGCCGGCCACGGTGATCGCGGAAGCCTTCGATTCGGCGAGCTTGGCGCCGCCGAAATTCACGTTGTACCGTCCAAGGTCGTAGTAGCCGAGTTCCATGCCGAAGTGATTGTCGAACATGGTGCCGGCGTAGATCTTGTATCCGGAGGCAGTATCCTCGTCCTGGGTATTCGTATAAGGCGATGCGCCGTCGGTGTTGACAGCGCCAAAGCCGGCTCCAAAAAAGCTCTGGCCGGGCTCCTGGGCTTGCGCTTGAAACGTCAGCAGCACCCCTACCAGGGCAGCGATCAGGATTGCGGTTTTTTTCACTCTAGCCTCCCTTGATGACGCTCGTTGGCAGCGACTGCCGCGCATTATGCCTAATTGCGCCGAAGCCGTCCCGGCACTCCAAAATCAGCGTGCGGGCTCTCCGTCAGCCCCCCGATCAGAGCAGGTAAGGTCGGCGCCGGCCGCTCGGGGGAACCGGAAGACGCGGCAGCGGTCGAAATGTCATCCAGGTAACTCCAGGAGTAGAACATGCAAACCAGGAAATTTGCGGTGTTGCTGGCCGCGCTCGCCGTGCTCGCCGTGGGCGGTATGGCAGGAGGCCAGTATCTGCATGCGCAGGCCGCGGTGACGGCCCCCGCGACCGCGGCCAATGCGCCGGCTGCCGCGCCGCGCTCGATGCTGCTTCCGGACTTCGCCTCCATCGTCCAGCAATACGGGCCGGCGGTCGTCAATATCACGACCGCCGGCACGCGCAAGACCGCTGGCGGCGGGCAGCAGATTCCGCTGCCGTTCCAATTCGGCGCGCCGGGGTCCGAAGTACCGGTTCAGGGTCAGGGCTCGGGCTTCATCGTCAGCAGCGACGGCATCGTGCTCACCAATGCGCATGTGGTGCAGGGTGCCACCGAAGTCACCGTCAAGCTGACCGACCGGCGTGAGTTCCGCGCCAAGGTGCTCGGCACCGACCCAGCCACCGACGTCGCCGTGCTGCGCATCGAGGCAAAGGGCCTGCCGGCGGCAAGGCTCGGCGATCCCTCGCGCGCGCGCGTCGGCGACTGGGTGGTGGCGATCGGCTCGCCGTTCGGCTTCGAGAACAGCGTCACCGCGGGCATCGTCTCGGCCAAGGGCCGATCGCTGCCGGGCGACGTCTATGTGCCGTTCATCCAGACCGATGTCGCCGTCAATCCCGGCAATTCCGGCGGTCCGCTGTTCAGCCTCGACGGCGAGGTGATCGGCATCAATTCGCAGATCTACAGCCGCTCCGGCGGTTACCAGGGTTTGTCCTTCGCTATCCCGATCGACGTCGTGCTGCGCGTGAAGGATCAGATCATCGCCACCGGGCATGCCTCGCATGCGCGCCTGGGCGTCAACGTGCAGACCATGAACCAGGCGCTCGCCGAATCGTTCGGCCTTCAGCGCGCCGCGGGCGCGCTGGTCGCGTCGGTGGCGCCGGGCAGCGCGGCGGAAAAGACCGGACTCGTGCCGGGCGACGTCGTGCTGGGCTTCAACGGCCGCGCGGTCGGCGATTCGGGCGAGCTTGCGGCGATGGTGGGCGGGTCGCGCCCGGGCGATGCAATCAAGCTCGACGTCTGGCGCAAGGGCGCGAAGCGCGAGCTCGCCGGTACGCTCGGCACCGCCACCGATGCAGCGGCGAAGAGCGCCGGCGCCGACGAAACGGCGGGCCAGGGGCGCCTCGGACTTGCCGTGCGGCCGCTGTCGCCGCAGGAGCGCGAGGCGGCGAATGTTCCAGGCGGTCTGCTGGTGGAAGAAGTGAACGGGCCGGCAGCGCGCGCCGGCGTCGCGCCGGGCGACATCGTGCTGCAGGCGGGCGGCAAGCCCGTCCGGAGTGTTGCCGACCTGAGAGCCGCGGCGCGTTCGGGAAAAACCGTGGCGCTGCTGGTGCAGCGCGGCGCGCGCCGCCTGTTCGTGCCGTTGCAGATGGGCTGAGCCCGGACAGGACTCAGCGCGGGCGGCGCTCCCGCTCGTACCAGCGCGACATCGCTTCCATCGCCAGCCATGAGGCGGCGGCCGCGCCGATCAGCATGACCTCGGCCGCCTGCCAGCCCCAGGCGTCGACGATGAGCGAAAAGAGCGTCGGCGATGCCGCGTTGACGATCAGGATAGGCGTCGCCAGGACGCCGAGCACGGCGCCGTAGCCGTTGGCGCCGAACAGCGCCAGCGGCACCGCGCCGCGCACGATGGTGATCACGCCCTGCGAGGCGCCCATCAGCAGCGTGA
>JBDTMD010000451.1:0-2700 GCA_039934435.1 Burkholderiales bacterium | reverse complement strand
TCGTGTGATGGTTGATGCCGCAGTACTCGTTGCAGATGATCGAATAGGTGCCCGGATTCGTCGGAGTCAACGTGAGCACGTGCTCGTAGCCCGGGTGCACCTGGATGTTGATGTTCTCGGGCTGCAGCGAGAAGCCGTGCAGCCAGTCGAGCGACATGAGATGGATGCGATAGGATTGGCCCGCCTGCAGCTCGAGGATCGGGTACCAGCGCCACAGTTGAGCCACCAGGTAGACGTCGCCGCCCGCGGGCGGGCGCACCACCGGCACCTTGAGATCGCCGCCGTCCTCGCGCACCTTGTACTGCGCGATCATCGCCTCGGCCTTCTTCACGAAGTCCTCGGGCCTGGCGCGGTAGGCCTCGTTGGAGAGGTTCTGCTTACCGTAGATGTGCCAGTACGGCATCATGAAGAACATGATCAGGCACCAGACCAGCGCCACCACGATCCACAGCAGCTCGACGCGGTCGAGCGGCTGCTTCCACCAAACCCTTTCCTGCGGAGGCAGGATTGCGCTCATGGCGATTCCCCTATTTGGCGATCGGAACGGACACGATTTCCATCACGCCCCAGACAATGTAGAGCACGGTGGGCATGGCGATGCCCAGGAACAGCAGCAGGAACGGGTTATCGAGCAACTGCTGCATCGCCGGGACGGGCTCCTCGGGCACCTCGTCGTGCTCGCTGCGGTCGGTAGTCATTGCGGCCTCCAGCTTGGTTGCAACAGGGCGCAGTAAAGCAGCGGTGGCAGGGGGGCGATTTGATGTTGATCAAGCTTTCTGCGGGCCCGGCGGGCAAACTCGCGGCGCCATGACCGGGAAAGACCAGAAGGCGGTGGCGGCCTGGCTGCTGTTGTGCGCCGCGATGGTGTTCGCGATCGTGGTGGTGGGCGGGGTGACGCGCCTCACGCGCTCCGGGCTGTCGATCGTGGAGTGGCAGCCGCTCGTCGGCGTGCTGCCGCCGCTCTCGGAGTCCGCCTGGCAGGCGCTGTTCGCGAAGTATCGCCTCACCCCCGAGTACCGGCTGGTGAACCTCGGCATGGACCTCGCGGGCTTCCAGCGCATTTTCTGGCTGGAGTACGTGCACCGGCTGCTGGCGCGCGTCATCGGCTTCGTGTTCCTCGTGCCGCTGCTGTGGTTCCAGTTCCGGCGCCGGCTCGAGCGGCCGCTCGCCTGGAAGCTGTGGGGCATCTTCGCGCTCGGTGCGCTGCAGGGCCTGATGGGCTGGCTGATGGTGAAATCGGGCCTGATCGACGACCCGAAGGTCAACCCGGTGCGCCTTACGCTGCACCTCGGGTTCGCGCTGGCGATCTTCTCGGCCGAGCTGTGGATCGCGCTCGGGCTGCTCGCGCCGCGCGGCGGCCGCGCCGGCCGCCTCGCCGCGGCGCTGCCGTTCGTCGTGTTCGCCATGGCGCTCTCCGGCGGCATGGTGGCGGGGCTGCGCGCCGGCTCGGCCTACAACACGTTTCCGCTGATGAACGGCAGCTGGGTCCCGCCCGAGATCCTGATGCTCGAGCCCTGGTGGCAGAACTTCCTCTACAACATGGCCACCGTGCAGTTCGTGCACCGCGGCTTTTTCTGGCTGCTCGCCGTCCTGGTGCCGATCATGTGGTGGCAGCGGCACAGCAGTCCGGCGGCGAGCGCGCTGCTCGGCGCCTTCGCGCTGCAGGCCGCGCTCGGCATCGCCACGCTGCTCAACGGCGTGCCGGTGGCGCTCGGCGCCGCGCACCAGGGCGGAGCGGTGCTGATGCTGGCTGCAGCGCTGTGGAACGCGCACCGGCACGACTGATCGGCGCCTGGAGCGCCGCAGGCCTCGGCCTGGTGGGCGTGGTTCTGCTCGCCAGCGTCGTCATCCGGTTGGCCTCAGAGGAGCTCGGCAGCGCGCTCGCCGCGGTGCGCGGCGTGCATCGCGCGGCAGCGTCGCTCGAGGTGGTCGCGGCTCTCGCGCTGGTCTGGCTCGCCCGGCGCCGCTCGCTGGTCGTCGCCGCGCTGACGGTGTTCCTCTCGGTGCTCGGCATCGCCGCGGGCAAGGAGCCACCGCCCCTGGCGGCGCTCGGCAACCTGCTCGGCGGGCTCGCGCTCGCCGCGGCACTGGCGTGGCTGCTCGGGCGCGCCCACGAGCGCGCCGCGCCGCCCGCGAGCCGTTTCGCGCACGCCGCTGCGGCAGTGCTCCTCGTGCAGTGCGTGCTCGGTGCCTGGCTGTCGATCTTCGCCCGCGACACGCTGTCCTGGGCGCTCGTGGCGCATGCGGAGCTCGGGTTGGTGCTCGCCGCCGGCGGCGCATGGCTAGCGCTACGGCTCGCTCGCCCGGCGCAACGGGGCGCGCTGGTGGGCGTCGCGCTTGCCGTGCCCGTGGCCGGCCTGTCGGTGCTCGCCGGCTGGCCGCTCGCCGCGTCGCTCGCGCACGCGGCCGTGGTGGCACTGCTGGTGGCTGCCGCCGCGTACGCCCACGCCCGCCTTACTTGACCCACATCAAGGGCGGCCGCGGCGCGCCTTGCGATGGTGGCGGCGTGGAGCAAGCCGCCAAACCGCTCATCGAGGCCGCGCTGCAGGCAGCGCGCGCCGGCGACTGGGCCGGCTACCGTGCGCGCTTCGCGCAGTTGCGCGAGGGCTGCGCCGCGCTCATCGAGCAGCTCGAAGAGCTGCGCCAGCGCTTCGACACCCTCGGCGCGGCCGCGCCGCAGCACGATCCCGAGGGCTGCAT
>JBDTMD010000450.1:0-2701 GCA_039934435.1 Burkholderiales bacterium | reverse complement strand
CGGAACCAGCCGGCCTCATTCGAGATGTTCATGGTGCCCAATCGCCGTCCGCGATAGCCGATCGGCACGTTCATGATCGATCCGACGCCGAGACTGAAGATCAACCGATAGTCGTCGAAGGCTTCGCGCACTTCGTCGGGAGTTCTTGCGACGAACACTTCGCCCCTGTCCAGCACTACTTTGCTCCACGGCGTCCCGCGCTTGGTCTTGCGGCCGCCCACCGGGTACGCCGCGATGTTGCTGCTGTGCACGCGCTCGACCTCCATTGCCGCTTCGTGCACGCGCATGATCGTAAACAGGCGGTGTCCTATGACCTTTTGAAGCAGTGTGTCGACCGCTGCATAAAGGTCGCGCGGTTCATGTGCCGACGCGGTCATGTGCGCCAGGGTGGCGAGGTCGGCGAGGGTCAATGCACGGGCTCTGTCGGGCATGGTAGCGGTCCTGGATTTTGCTTTGAACTTGGCGCCAGGGTTGACCCGGTTTCGTGCGCCGCGCCACCCTGGGTTGACTTTGTCCGGGAGAATACAATAAGAATGCTGGGTGACCATCGATCAACGCACAGGAAGATGCACCATGCGCATGATCACCGAGCGCTCGCGATGTCGCTATTCGCATCGAGTCCGTGTATCAGTCACCGCGAAATGAGGTTCTCGTGAAGATCACCGCGATCAAAGCCTGGCAAGTCGATCTTCCGCTGAAGGAGGGCCGCTATTCGTGGTCGAACGGCAATTTCGTCGAGGTCTTCGACGCCACCGTGGTGGCGATCGAAACCGATGCCGGCATCACGGGCTACGCAGAGTGTTGTCCGCTCGGATCCGCCTATTTGCCGGCGTATGCGCGCGGTGTGCGCTCCGGGCTCGAGGAAATCGGACCCAAGCTCATCGGGCTCGATCCCACCGCTCTCGGCGTGCTCAACCGCCATATGGACTCGGTCCTCCGCGGTCACGCGTATGTCAAGGCACCCGTCGACGTTGCGTGCTGGGACATCCTCGGCAAGGCCGCCAACATGCCCGTGTACAAGCTTCTGGGCGGCAGCGAGCAGACCGACATCGTGCTTTACCGAGCCATTTCGCAGCTTGCTCCGGACGAGATGGCGCGCAACATCGCCGGGTACCGGAAAGAAGGCTATCGCAAGTTCCAGCTCAAGGTAGGCGCCGACGCGAACGAAGACATTTCGCGGATCCGCGCATGCCGGGCGATGCTGGAACCCGCCGACATCCTCGTCGCCGACGCCAACACCGGCTGGACGATGCACGAGGCCGCGCGCGTCGTGGCCGCGATCCGCGACGTTGACGTCTATGTCGAGCAGCCGTGCCGGTCTTACGAAGAATGTCTGTCCATTCGCCGCAGAACCGGACTGCCGATGGTCCTGGACGAGGTAATCACTGGCACGGACGTACTCGTGCGCGGGCTCAGTGACGACGCAATGGACGTGATCAATCTCAAGATTTCGAAGGTTGGCGGCCTCACCAAGGCCCGGCTGATGCGGGATCTCTGCGTAGCTGCGGGCATTCCGATGACCATCGAAGATACATGGGGCGGCGATATCGTGACCGCGGCCATCGCTCATCTCGCGCGCTCGACGCCTGCGGAGTTCTGCTTTTCGGCAACCGACTTCAACAGTTACGGCACGGTCACGATCGCCGACGGGGCTCCGCAGCGAGTCGACGGCAAGATGACGGCTGCCGACCGTCCGGGTCTAGGCATCGAGCCACGATTCGATGTCCTCGGCGATCCGGTGGTCGTCATCGCGGGCCGCTGATCCGCCGATACCGCCCTCCACGCGGCGACGCGATCCGGCCGCCGTTGCGTTTGATCACGTGGGACGAAACGGTGCGGAATTCGGCTCAACGAATTGCGCGGAGGCGTCTTTCATCACGTGGATGTTGCGCACATGCGTCATTGCAAAAAGACTTCGCCTTGACCGGAAAATGAGCGCGGGAGGATAATAAATTTCCTTCACCCTGGGAGCCCAGTCATGCGTCGACGTGAATTCCTTGTGAGTACGATGGCTGCCGCAGCGTCGGTAGCTGCAGGCGCGAGGTCGGCGTCAGCCCAAGCGAAGCCGGAAAAGCTCGTCGTCATGACCTGGGGTGGCGCCAACGCCGAAGCCGTCGAGAAGGGCCTCGACAAGCCCTATACCGACCGCTACGGCGTCAAAGTCGTGCTCGACACCGGGTCGAGCCCGGTTGAGCGCGTCACCAAGTTGAAGCTCAGCCTCGACAATCAAGCGTATGACGTCCTGAATCTGGGTGATGGACTGTTCCCGCTTGCCATCAAGCAGGGCGTACTGGAGACCATGGACCGGAACTCGCCGAACCTCGGCAACTTGAAGGACGTTTATCCCAACATGGTCCGCCCGCATTGGGTGACCTGCTACTTTTCGGCGCTCGGGATCACCTACAACCGTCAGATCAAGAACCCGCCGACGTCTTGGGCCGACCTGTGGCGGCCGGAGTTCAAAGGCCGCATCGTGATCCCCGATGTCGCGCACACGATCGGGCTCTATCCTGTCGTCATCGGCGCCCTGGCCCAAGGCAAGGACCCGAAGAATGCCGACGTCGGCTTCGATATGTTGAAGCGGCTGGCTGCGCTCACGCCGATCGTCGCCAAGGATACGGACACCATCATGAACAGCCTTCAGAGCGGTGACGCGCTGATCGGGCTGCTCTACAAGTCGCAGACCTTTACGATCCAGGAC
>JBDTMD010000449.1:0-2711 GCA_039934435.1 Burkholderiales bacterium | reverse complement strand
TGCGCGCCGTGAAGCTGGAATGGAAGGGCGGCAAGCCGGTGGAGGTTGCCGGTTCCGAGTTCGAGATGCCCGCCGACCTCGTATTGCTGGCGATGGGATTCGTCGCCCCGGCGCGCTCGGTGCTGGAGGCGCTGGGTATCGCTGCCGATGCGCGCGGCAATGCGCGCGCCGAAACTGAAGGCGCGAGCGCCTATCGCACGTCGGTGGACAAGGTATTCGCCGCGGGCGACATGCGCCGCGGCCAATCGCTCGTGGTGTGGGCGATCCGCGAAGGCCGCCAGTGCGCCCGCGCGGCGGACGAATTCCTGATGGGCGCGTCGGAGCTGCCGCGCTAGCTCAATCGCTGGTCGGCGATATCCGGTACTCGAGGATGCCGGGGTCGGCGTTGAGTGCCTCGGCCAGCGTACGCACGTTGTCCGCCTTGAGCGTGCGCATCACCATCCGGTACTCGAATTGCTCGCCGTCGGCCAGCAGGCGATAGTTGAGATTGGCGACGGAGAAGCCGAAGCGCGCCACCAGCTTGCGCAGGGACGGCTCCGGCATGACGGCATCGCGCGCGAAGCGCACGGTGAAGTTCGCGTACAGCTCGGTCGGCATCCGGCCTTCAATCCAGCGGAACACCGAAAGCGTGCCGAGCGTGAGCACCACGCCCAGGCCCGCCGCATAGTAGAAGCCAATGCCGGTAAGGATGCCGATTGCGGCGGTGATCCAGATCGACGCCGCAGTGGTCAGGCCGCGCACCGTGAGGCCCTCTTTGACGATCACCCCGGCGCCGAGAAAACCGATGCCGGTCATGATGCCCTGCGCCATGCGCGTCGGGTCGATGACCACGCGGGCGACGGTCAGCGCGCCAAACCATTGGTTCTCGTACACCGTCACCAGCATCAGCAGGCTGGAGGCGATGCACACGAGCGCATGCGTCCTGAAGCCTGCCGCCCGGCCGCGAAAGCTGCGCTCGAGGCCGATGATGCCGCCGGCGGCCAGGGCCGCGAGCAGCCGCAAGAGGATCTGCAGATAGTCGTCGTTCAAGTTCGGAGCGCGCTGTCCTGTGGCGGCCATGTTACAGCGGTTTCCCATGATGTTTCAATGAGTTCGCTTGATTCCGGGTGCTAGAATCCGCGCCATGAGCCTCGCCGTGATCGTGCTTGCCGCGGGACAGGGCAAGCGCATGCACTCGGCGCTGCCCAAGGTGCTGCATCCGCTGGGGGGCAGACCGCTGCTCGCGCATGTGCTCGACGCGGTGCGAACGCTCGACCCGGCGCAGATCCTTGTCGTGCATGGCCACGGCGGGGCCGAAGTACGGTCCGCGTTCGCGGGCGCCGGCGTGGTGTGGGTCGAGCAGGCGCAGCAACTCGGCACCGGCCACGCGCTGGCGCAGGCGCTGCCGCAGGTCGCGCGCGGCGCGCAGGTGCTGGTGTTGAACGGCGATGTGCCGCTGGTGCGTGCCGAAACCCTCAAGCGCCTCGTGGCGGCCTCGGTCAGGGGACTGGCCATCTGCACCTCGGACCTGAGCGACGCGGCCGGATACGGTCGCGTAGAGCGCGACGCGCGCAAGCGCGTGCGGCGCATCGTCGAGCACAAGGATGCCAGCGCGAAAGAACTTCGCATCCGCGAGTGGTACGCGGGATTTCTGGCGGCGCCGGCGGCGCGCCTGACCGCCTGGCTGGCGAAGGTGAAGCCGGCGAACGCGCAGAAGGAGTACTACCTGACCGACGTGATCGGCATTGCCGTCAAGGATCGAGCGACTGTCGCGACGGTACCGGCCGAGGACGCGTGGGAAGTGGCGGGCGTGAATTCGCGCCATGAACTCGCGCTCCTCGAACGCGCCTACCAGAACGCGCAGGCGAAGCGGCTGCTCGAGGCCGGCGTCGCGCTCGCCGACCTCTGGCGCGTGGACGTGCGCGGCGATCTCGCCTGCGGACGCGATGTCGCCATCGACGTGAATTGCGTGTTCGAGGGCAGTGTCAGGCTCGGCGACCGCGTGCGCGTCGGCCCGAACTGCGTGCTGCGCAACGTCACGGTGGATGCCGACACCGAGATCCACGCCTTTTCGCTGCTCGAGGATGCGATCGTCGGCAAGCGCTGCCGGGTCGGGCCCTATGCGCGCCTGCGACCGGGAGCGCAGCTGGCCGAAGAGGTGCACATCGGCAACTTCGTCGAAGTGAAGGCGAGCCGCATCGGCGCCGGATCCAAAGCCAATCACCTGGCCTACATCGGCGATGCCGAAGTCGGCGCGCGCGTCAACGTCGGCGCCGGCACCATCACCTGCAACTACGACGGCGCGACCAAGCACCGCACCGTGATCGAGGACGACTGCTTCATCGGCTCGGATGCGACGCTCGTTGCCCCGGTGACCCTCGCCAAAGGCTCCTACATCGGCGCCGGCTCGACCATCAGCAAGAACACGCCGGCTGGCCAGCTGACCGTGGCGCGTGCGAGGCAGATGTCGCTGCCCAACTGGAAACCGCGGAAAAAATAACCCATGTGCGGAATCGTCGGCGCGGTGGCGAGGCGCGACATCCTGCCGGTGCTGGTCGAGGGCCTGCGGCGCCTGGAATACCGCGGCTACGATTCCTGCGGCGTCGCCGCGCTTGGCGCGAGCGGGCTGCAGCGCGTGCGCAGCGTGGCGCGGGTCGAGGATCTGGCCGGGCAGATCGGCAGGCAGCAGCTGACGGCGGAAACCGCGATTGCGCATACGCGCTGGGCGACGC
>JBDTMD010000448.1:0-2712 GCA_039934435.1 Burkholderiales bacterium | reverse complement strand
GTCGCGCACCGCGCGCAGCGCCTTGCCCAGGCGCGAGCGCGACAGCCACAGGATGACGCCGAGCGCGAGCAGCATCACCGCCATCATCACGTAGAACGAATGCACCGGCTCGGCGCGGCTGCCCAGCTGCAGGCCGAAGGAGCCGCCGGTGATGTTCTCGGGCATGTTGGAGATCACGAGGCGGCAGATGCCGGCGAGTGCGAGGCTGACGATGGCGAAGTAGATGCCGGAGAGCCGCAGTGTCGGTGCGAACAGCAACCCGAGGATCACGCCCGCCAGGCCGGAGAAGGGCAGCGCCAGCAGCACCGGGAAGCCGAGGCTCTTCACCAGGATCGCGGTGGTGAAGGCGCCCACGCCGTAGAAGGCGACGAAGCCGAAGGGCATGTAGCCCGAGAAGCCGGCGGCGACGTTGAACGCCGAGGCCATCGTGATCCACAGCATCAGGTAGAAGTGGAACGCGATGTTCAGGTCGAGCACCGGGACGAGCAGGAAATAGATGCTCACGATGCCGCCGATCACTGCGGCGAGCGTGTAGTAGATGCGGTCGGCCGCGGCGCGCTCGGAGCTGCGCGCCGTGCCGGATGACTCAGGCGGCATGGGCAAGCTTGGGGCGCAGCTTGTGGTGGCCGCTGTCTTCCTGATAGGCCTTGCCGATGTCGAGGATCACGCGCTCGGCGAACGGCTTGCCGAGAATCTGCACGCTGAGCGGCAGGCCCTCGTGCAGCCCGGCGGGCATGGCGAGCCCGCACAGGCCGAGATAGTTCCAGGGGCGCGTCAGGTGACCGGGGATCGGCGCCTGCTCTTCGATCTCGTCCACCGGCGGCGCGGGCAGCGCGAGCGTCGGCAGCAGGATCGCGTCGAACGGGCGGAACCACTCTGCGAACACGCGGCGGCGCGCTGCCATTGTGCGCAATGTCTCGGCATATTCGCCCGGCGCGAGCTTGGCCGCAGCCAGCACGCGCTCGCGCACGGCGGGCCCGATCGATTGCTTTTCGTCCTCGATGGTGGCGCGGTGCAGCGCGTAGGCCTCGGAAGCGATGATCGTGCCGCCGGGCTTGGAGAGCTCGAACGCCCACTCGGGCAGGCGCACCGGCACGATCTTTGCGCCGAGCTTTTCCAGGCGCTTTGCGGCGTCCTGCCAGGCCGCGATCACCGCCGGGTGCATGAACGAGGGCAACTGCTTCGCGTCCGGCAGGGCGACACGGAACCGATCCAGCCGGCCCACTTCGAGCCGCTCGGGCAGGTCGAGCGGCGGCTGGCCGAGCGTGGTTGGATCGCGCTCGTCCGGGCCGGCGAGGACGCGAAGGATTTCCGCGCAGTCGTCCACCGAACGCCCGAGCGGCCCGATGCTGTCCAGCGTCCAGCTGAGCAGCCCGGTGCCGTGCAGGCTGATGCGGCCGAAGGTGACTTTCAGGCCCACCAGCCCGTTGAAACCCGCGGGAATTCGCACCGAGCCGCCGGTGTCGCTGCCGATGCCGATCGGCGCCAAGCCCGCGGCGACCGCCACCCCGGTGCCGCTCGACGAGCCGCCCGGCACGCGATGGCGCTTCAGGTCCCAGGGATTCCACGGCGTGCCCATGAGCGGGTTGGTGCCCCAGCCGCCGAAGGCGAATTCGACCATGTGCGTCTTGCCCAGCGGAATCATGCCGGCGGCGAGCAGGTGCTCCACGGTGGCGCAGGTGGTCTCGGCGACGCGAGCCGCCCACATCTTGGAGCCGAGGGTGCCGACGCGGCCGGCGATGTCGCACAGGTCCTTCAGGCCGATCGGCAGGCCGTGCAGCGGCCCGAGCGGCAGCTTGGCCTTGCGCGCGCGGTCGGCGGCATGCGCAAGCGCGCGGGCCTCGTCGGCGTAGACCTCGACGAAGGCGTGCAGCTTGCCGTTCAGCTTGTCGATGCGCGCGAGGTGCGCGTCGATGATGTCGCGGCTCGAGCATTTGCCGCCGCGCAGCAGCGCCGCCTGCTCGGCGAGCGTAAGGTCGGTGAGTTCGATGGCGGTGCTCCCCCTGAAGAGAGCGGGATGTTCGCCGCGGCGCGCCCCGGCTGTCAACGCACTTTCGCGCCGCGTTATTGACGCGCCGGGTGCGCCGCCGATAATGCGGCCATGGCCCTGGACCTCGTAATCCGCGGCGGCAAGGTCGCCACCGCCGCGCAGACGCTCGATTGCGATGTCGGCATCCGCGACGGGCGCATCGCCGAGCTCGGCGCGGGCCTGAAGGGCGAGCGCACGATCGACGCCCGCGGCAAGCTGGTGCTGCCGGGCGGCGTCGACAGCCACTGCCACGTCGAGCAGGTGTCCTCGTTCGGCATCCTGTGCGCCGACGACTTCTACTCGGCGACGGTGTCCGCGGCCTACGGCGGCACCACCACCATCGTGCCGTTCTGCGCGCAGCACCGCGGCGACTCGCTGGCGGCGGTGCTCGCCGACTACCACCAGCGCGCGAAGGCGAAGGCGGTGATCGACTACGGCTTTCACCTGATCATCGCCAATCCGGACGCGCGGACGCTCGCCACCGACCTGCCGGCGGCGATCGGCTCGGGCATCCGCTCGTTCAAGATCTTCATGACCTACGACCGCATGCGCCTCACGGACGAGCAGATCCTCGACGTGATGGCGACGGCGCGGCGCGACGGGGCGCTGGTCATGGTGCACGCCGAGAACCACGGCATGATCTCCTGGCTCGCCGGGCGCATGGTGCAGCAAGGCAACACGCT
>JBDTMD010000447.1:0-2719 GCA_039934435.1 Burkholderiales bacterium | reverse complement strand
GGTTCGTTCGACGATGAAGCGTTGCATGACTCGTTCTCCTTGGGGTGAGCCGCGGCGCGGGGTCATTGCGCTGACCCGGCACGGGCGGTTTGGATTCGTTCCGTATAGGCAATGGCATCAGCGGCGGCCTGGGCCGCCCGGGCGCTGAAACCGGCCGGCGCATCGAGCGCTGGTCGCAGGGCCTGCGCGGTATGTGCGCCGCGCCGGGGGTCGCTGAGCACGGCGGCCACCTGTGCCAGCGTGGCGTTCGCGATCAACGCTTCGTTCGCTTCGCCGATGGACTCGGCCATCCTCAGCGCGTCGGCGGCGAAGGCGCCCGCCGTTTCGAAGGCCTTGCGCTCCCACTCGATCGCCGCGGCCATGTTCAGCACGCCCGCCAGGCGCGACTTGTCGTCGGCCGCGCGCAATGCCTCGATCGCAGCATCCAGCGGCGCCGCCTCGTCACCTGCCATCCGGCGCGCGAGTGCGGACAGGACCTGCGCCAGCGGTGCGTCGGCGGTGTCACCCAACTGGCTTGCGGCCTGGCCCAGTGCCATGGCGCGTGCCAATGCGGGCTCGGGCGCGCGGCGCTCGAGTTCGATCATCGCTGCCGCCGCGAGACACTTGCACTGGCGCCAACGGTCCTCCTCTTCGGCGGCCAGCGCAATGGCGCGATCGATGTGCCGCAGCGCCGGCTCGAGTTCGCCGTCCCAGTGGTGCAGCAGGCCGCGGCACCAGTGCACCTCGATCTCGTGCGCGCCTGCGCTGTCGGCCAGCATCTGCGCCTCGGCTACCAGCGCTCTGGCTTGCCCGATGTCGCGCCCCAGGTCGACCAGGCAGCGCGCGCTGTTGGCGAGCTGGCGCGCGCGGCCGAGGTGATCCGATCGGTTTGCGGTCTCGGCGGCGAGCAGCGTGGCCTGCCGAGCCGCGTCGATGTGGCCTGCCTCCTGGTGCACGATCGACAGCAGATAGTGGCCGTGCGCGACCTCGTCGTGCAGGCGGCAAGTGCGGGCACCTACGATTGCCTGCTCGATCGTCTGGACCTCAGGGCGCAGCCGGACCAGTGGCTGCGACGAGGTCGCCAGCACCTGGATGCTCAGCAAGGCCATCTCCAGCCGCGCGCGCTGGGCCTTGTCGGCGATGTGCATGGCGTGCCCGCGTCCACGCCGCGCAAGCTCGGCCGCCTCGCGGTTGGCGAACACGCGAAGGCCGTGCTCGCCGGCGCAGACCGAGGCGCGCGCCGCCAGCGCATGTTGAGCGCCCAGGCCGGCATGGTGGGCCACCTCGACGCCGCACGCCGGATCCGTTTCCATCTGGCGGCTCAGTACCAGCGCGATCGCCTTGTGCACCAACCGGCGTCGCGGCTGCGAGATGCGGCGGTAGGCCGCCTGTCGAATCAAATCGTGGCTGAACGCGTAGCCCGAATTACCGGTGGCGCAGATCAGGTCATGGCGCTCCAGTTCGGACAGCGCTGCGTCGATCGAGGGTAGCTCGATGCCCTGCGCTGCAATCAGGCCCTCGAGCGGAAAGTTACAGCCGAACGCCGAGGCCCAGCCCAGCAACTCTGCTGCGCCCGGTGAGAGCGGGGACAGCCGGGTCTCGAGGATGTGCTCGAGAATCGCCGTCGATGCGTCCGGCGCATTCGTCGAGCGGGCCAGTTCGAGCAGCATCAACGGATGCCCCTGTGCCTGCGCGACGATGCGCTTCGCATCGGCTTGCGGCGCCACGCTACGAACCATTGAGCGCGCATCGTCATCGCGCAGCGGCCCGAGCGCGATGCGGCGCAGGCGCCGGTCCCGCACCAGCGTGGCAATCAGGGGCTGCGCCGATGCGTTGTCCTCGAGTTCGCCGCTGCGCGCGCTGAGCACGAACAGCACGGGGCTGTCGGCGAGTTGCCGAATCGCGTAGTGCAGCAATGCGGACGAGGAATCCTCGATCCACTGCAGGTCGTCGACCAGCACCGCGAGCGGGCCCGCGTGCGCGAGCTGCGCCAGCGCGTTGCGCACTGCGTCGAACAGTCGGTCGCGGTCACCCTCCTGGACGCCGGCAACGCTCGCCTGCATCAGCGGCCGCAAGGCGGCCTGTAGCGCGGGCGGAAGGTCGAGGTCGCCCGCGCCGCGCAGCGCGTCGATCCAGAAACCGTAGGGCCGCAGCCGCTCGGCCTCGAAGGCCCGACCGCGCAGGGTGCGACCGCCAGCCGCTGCCACCTGCTGCTCCAGTTCGTCGAGCAGCCGCGACTTGCCGATGCCAGGCACGCCGCTCACCAGCAGCACGTCGGGCGGCAGGCCTTTGACTGCACGGTCGACGGCGGCGGCCAACTGCGTTGCCTCTTCATCGCGGCCAAAGAGAGGCGCGCGCCTGCGGACGTCGACGACCTGGGCCGCGAACACCGGCGCGCCGGCTGCGCTGTCGTCTCGCACCGGGGCCTTGCAAGCATCGAGTGCGGCCAGCGCCTGATCGAGCGCGGCCGGTGGCCCGAGACCCAGCTCCATTTCGAAGATGCGACAGCACTGCGCGTGCTGGGCCCGCGCGTCGCGGCCGCGCCCGAGCGCGGCCAGCGCGCTGATCAATTCGATATGACCGCGCTCGTTCAGCGGGTCGCGCGCCACCAGCGCGCGCGCATGCGTGAGGATCCGCTGCGGGTGTTCACGGTCGTGCTCGATCAGCGCGACCAGGATCTGCTCACGGGCGCGGCTGGCTGATTCGCGTTCGGCCATGCACCACTCGTGATACTCATAGC
>JBDTMD010000446.1:0-2720 GCA_039934435.1 Burkholderiales bacterium | reverse complement strand
AGCAGCGACCCCTCGGCCTCCACCGCCGGCTTGACGAAATCAGCCTCGCCCACCGACACGCCGCCCGAGGTGATGATGACGTCGCACTCGGCCGCGGCGCGCTTGAGCACCGCGCGCGTCGCCGCCAGCGTATCAGGCACGATGCCGTAGTCGCGCAGCTCGCAGCCGAACATCCGCGCCAGGCCGTTCAGCGTGAAGCGGTTGGAGTTGTAGATGCGGCCCGGGGGCAGCGGATCGCCCGGCATCACCAGCTCGTCGCCGGTGAAGAACAGCCCGAGGCGCACGCGCCGGTAAAGCGGCAGCATCTTGATGCCGACCGAGGCGGCCAGGCCCGTGTCCTGCGGCCGCAGGCGCACGCCCGCCTCGAGGATCTGCGCGCCCTTCCTGATGTCGCTGCCGGTGCGCCGCACCCAGGCGTCCTTCTCCGGCACCTTGTTCACCACCACGTGCTCGCCGTCAATTGCGCAGAACTCCTGCATGACGATGGCGTCGGCGCCCGACGGGATCGGCGCGCCGGTGAAGATGCGCGCCGCCGTGCCCGGCTCGAGCGCCTTGCCCACCGACCCGGCCATGATGCGCTGCGCGACTTTCAGTTTCGCGCCGGGCGCACCCACATCCGCCGTGCGCACGGCGTAGCCGTCCATGGCGCTGTTGTCCATCGGCGGCACGTCCATGGTCGAGCGCTGCGCACGCGCCAGGACGCGATCGGCTGCTTCGAGCGTCGGCACCTCCTCGATGTCGCGCATCGGGCGCGCGCCCGCGAGCAGCACCTCGAGCGCCTCGTCGACTGTCAGCAGTCCCTTGTTCATGCGAGCTCCAGGTGCTTGAGGATGAATGCGGCGATGCCGGCATCGTCATCGAGAGCGAGCAGCGGCAGCTTCGTCTCCAGCTTGGTGTCGCTCGCCACGGCGACGATGTGCGGATCCTGCGGATGCAGCAGGCCCTCGCCGGTGACCGCGCGCCACACCTCGAGCTTGGGGATCGGCGCGTGCTTGAAGCCCTCGACGATCAGCAGGTCGCAGGGCGAAAGGTGCCGCAGCTGATCTTCGAATGACGGTTCCTGCGTTCCGCGCAGCTCGTGCATCAGCACCCAGCGCCGCGACGAGGTGACCAGCACCTCGCTCGCCCCGGCGTGGCGGTGGCGGTAGGAATCCTTGCCGGGGTGGTCGATGTCGAACTTGTGGTGCGCGTGCTTGATCAGCGACACGCGCAGGCCGCGCGCCGTGAAGCGCGGGATCAGCTTCTCGATCAGCGTGGTCTTGCCGCTGCCGGACCAGCCGGCGAAGCCGAAGGTCTTCATGCAAACACCATCTTGATGCCCGCGACCACCAGCACCACGGCAAGCACGCGGCGCACGATCGGATTGGCGAAGCGCCGGCTGCCGTATTCGGCCCCCAGCCAGCCGCCCACCAGTACGACGGCGCCAAGCAGCCAGATCGATTGCGGCAGGGCCGCGGTGCCGGCCGCGAACCCGGCCGCAAGGCCGGCGAGCGAATTGACCAGGATGAAAGGCGCTGCGATGGCGGAGGTCTGCTTGGTCCCGGCCCAGCCCAGCATCAGCACGAGCGGGCTGAGGAAGATGCCGCCGCCGACGCCGGTGAGACCCGCAAGCAGGCCCATCGCCGCGCCAATCGCCATGGCAAGGGGAATTGCGGGCTCGCGCGGCGTGCGCATTTCGTCGCCGGCGCGAAAGCTCAGCCACAGCTGCCAGCCCGCGTACACGAGGACCAGCCCCACCACGGTCCTGTAGAGATGACCCGGGAGGGTGATCGCGCCGCCCAGATACGCAAACGGGATCGACACGGCCGCGAACGGCCAGAACAGGCGCCAGCGGAAATGCCCGGCGCGCCAGAACTTCCACGTGGCGAGCGACGACACCAGCACGTTCAGCGTCAGCGCGATGGGGCGCATCTCCACGGGCGCGAGGCCGGCGAGCGCCATGGCGGCGATGTAGGCGGAGGCGCCGCCGTGCCCGACCGAGGCGTAGACGAACGACGCCAGCAGCATAGCCAAAGCGAGCGCAGAAACGACCGTGGCATCCATCGGCCCCGCACTATATCGCGCCCCGCATCATGGCCTCGCGTTGGGAAAGAAAAGCGGCTCGCCGCCGATCTTGTAGGCGGCGATGGCCGCCTGACCCGCGGGCGACACCAGCCAGTCGATGAAGGCCTGGCCCATTTCCTTCTTGACGTGCGGGTGCTTTTGCGGATTGACCAGCATCACGCCGTACTGGTTGAACAGTCGCTTGTCGCCCTGCACCAGGGTTTCGAGCTCGCCCCGGTTCCTGAACGACAGCCAGGTGCCGCGGTCGGTGAGCGCGTAGGCGTTCATACCGGCGGCGATGTTGAGCGTTGGCCCCATGCCCGAGCCGGTCTCGCGGTACCAGTTCCCCTGCGGCTCGATGCCGGCCGCTGCCCACAGGCGCCGCTCGGCCGCGTGCGTGCCGCTCTTGTCGCCGCGCGAGGCAAACGGCGCCTGCGCGGCGTGAATCTTCTTCAGCGCCGCCACGGCGTCCTGCAGGCCCCTGACGCCGGCGGGATCCGATTTCGGCCCGACGATGACGAAGTCGTTGTACATGACGTCGTGCCGGTTCACGAACCAGCCTTCCTGGACCATCTTGAGTTCGGCGCTCCTGTTGTGGACGAACACGACGTCGCAGTCGCCGCGCCGGCCGGTGTCGAGCGCCTGGCCGGTGCCCTGGGCGACGACGCGCACCGCGA
>JBDTMD010000445.1:0-2725 GCA_039934435.1 Burkholderiales bacterium | reverse complement strand
CGCCCACCACGGCGAACGCGGCCGCGGTCAGCCGCACCGCGGGCCATTCCAGGAGATGGCGCGCGCGCGCTGCAAAGGCGCCGAACGAGCCCAGGCCGTGCCAGCGCCGGCCGAGATAGACCGCCAGGCGGTAGAGGATGGCGCCGCTCGGTCCGGGCAGCAGCACGAACCAGAACATCACGCCGAATACGTGGCGGTGCGAGGCGACCAGCGCTTCCTCGATGGCGAGGCGGATCACTTCCTCGCGGCTGCGCTGCTGCGCCGGCTCGCCGCGCCAGGCGCCGATCAGCTCGCGCGCCCGGTCAAGGTCGCCGCTGCGCAAGGCGAGCTGCAGCTCGGTGAAATAGTGGCTGAACTGGCGAAAACCGAGCGTGAAGTACAGCGCCACGATGTTGAAGGCGAGCGCCAGAAGCGGATGCACCCACAGCAGGACGTAGTACAGGGCGCACGCCGCGGCGAGCACCGGCAGCACCGCCACCAGCCAGGCGATCATGCCGTGGCGCCCCTCGCCGGCGTTGAACGAGCGCTCCAGCCATTCGGCGCCGCTCGCCAGCAGTGCGAAGTAGGTTTTGCGCTCGCCGAGCGGGCGCCATTGCTCAATCAGCAGCGCGGCGATCACGGCGAGCGCGCTCATGCGTGTCGCTGCGCGAGGAAGCGATACAGGTTGATCAGCATGCCGGCGGTCGCGCCCCAGATGTAATAGTCGCGGTAAGGAATGGCGTAGAACGGCACCTGGCGTCCCTGGAATTCGCGCTGGTGGCGCAGGTGGTTGGCCGGGTCGAGCAGAAACGACAGCGGCACCTCGAACGCCTCGTCGACCTCGTGCGCGTCCAGGCGCAGTTCGAACGGCGGCGCCACCAGCCCGACCACCGGCGTGACGCGGAAATCGGTGCGCGTGTGGTAATCGGAGAGCCGCCCGAGGAGCTCGACGCGCGCCGGATCGAGGCCGATCTCCTCGTGCGCTTCGCGCAGCGCCGTCGCCTCGGCGCTGGCATCGCCGTCCTCGGCGCCGCCGCCCGGGAAGGCGATCTGGCCCGAGTGGTTCTTGAGGTGGGCGGTGCGGCGCGTGAGCAGCATCGTCAGCTGGTCGGGCCGCGCCACGATCGGCACCAGGACGCTGGCGCGGCGGCGTGCGGCGGCGCGCTCGGCGTCGATGCCCTGGTCGCCGTAGAGCATCGCCACCGGCGCGCCGGCGGCGAAGCGCCGCCGCAGCGCGCCCGCGTCCAGCGCAATGGGCCTGTCGTGGATCAGCGTCGCCCGCATGCGGAATAACGTTGCATCGATGTGTGTTTGAGTCCCAGCCGGGATGATAATCGCTCCCCGGTCCCATAACCCGATTGAGGAGGTCTTATGAAGAGAATCGTCCTGAGCGTCGCGCTTGCCCTGGCGAGCGCCTCCGCGTTCGCCTTCCACTGTCCCGCGGACATGAAGAAGATCGACGCGGCGATGGCGAAGAAGCCGGAATTGTCCACGCAGCAGATGAAGGACGTGAAGAAGTACCGCGCCGACGGCGAGGCCTTCCACAAGGCCGGCAAGCACCAGGAGTCGGTCGACACGCTCGCCAAGGCGATGAAGATCCTCAATATCCAGTAGCCCGGGCCGACCGCCCGCGAAATAAAAACGCCGCCCGCGGGCGGCGTTTTTCATTCTGCATGTCGCGTAGGGTGGGTCGCAGGCCCACCCTACGGCAGCAGGATCACCGAGCCGGTGGTCTTGCGGCCCTCGAGGTCGGTATGGCATTTCGCCGCGTCGGCGAGCTTGTAGCGCGCCGAAATCTCGATCTTCACCTTGCCCGATTTCACGATGTCGAACAGCGATTTCGAGCGCGCATCGAGATCCTCGCGCGACGCCGTATAAGTCACCAAAGTCGGGCGCGTGAGATACAGCGACCCTTTCTGCGCCAGGATGCCGGTGTTGAGCGGCGGCACCGCGCCCGAGGCATTGCCGAAGCTCACCCACATGCCCAGCGGCCGCAGGCAGTCGAGCGTGCCTTCCCAGGTGCTCTTGCCGACCGAGTCGTACACCACCGGCACTTTCTTGCCGCCGGTGATCTCCTTCACGCGCTCGACGAAATTTTCCTTCGAGTAGTCGATGACGTGATCGGCGCCGTGCGCCTTGGCGAGCTTCGCCTTTTCCGGCGAGCCGACAGTGCCGATGACGATGGCGCCGAGCGCCTTCAGCCATTGGCAGGCGATCAGTCCGACGCCGCCGGCCGCCGCGTGCCACAGCACCGTGTCGCCCTTTTTCACCGGGTAGGTGGAGTGGATCAGGTACTGCACGGTCATGCCCTTCAGCATCATCGACGCCGCCTGCTCGTCGCTGATGCCCTCGGGAATCTTCACCATGCGATCGGCCTGCACCAGGCGCTGCTGGGAGTACGAGCCGACCTGCCCGGTATAGGCCACCCGGTCGCCGGCCTTGAGCGTCGTGACGCCCGGGCCGACCGCCTCGACGACGCCGGCGCCCTCGTTGCCCGCGATGGCCGGCAGCTGCATCGGATACATGCCCGAGCGCTGGTAGGTGTCGATGAAATTGACGCCGATCGCCGTGTGGCGGATGCGCGCCTGGCCCTGGCCCGGCTCGCCGACCTGCACGTCGTCCAGCTGCAGCACTTCGGGCCCGCCGGTCTTGTGGAATCTCACTGCCTTGGTCATCGCTCAAGTCTCCTCGTCAGAAATTCGTTCATGCCTTCGGTTCTTCGTCCTGGTCCGCGGCCGGCGGCGCC
>JBDTMD010000444.1:0-2734 GCA_039934435.1 Burkholderiales bacterium | reverse complement strand
CTCCAGCCCGTGCTGCGCGTAAGCGTCCGCCCACGCCCAGTCGAACACGTATTCGCCGCGCGAATGCGACTTCACGTACAGCGGCATGGCGCCGGCGAGGACGCCGGCGCGCTCGAGCAGCAGGAACTGCGGCTGCCAGCCGCGTTGCGCGCTGACGCAGCCGCTGTCGCCGAGCGCGCCGAGGAACTCGTGTCGCAGGAACGGATTGGCGCCGGCGAGCGCGTTCCATTGCGCCGCGGATACCCCGGCAAGCGAATCGGCGACGCGCAGGGACTGGGTCGTCGCCATGCCGGCATTATAGAATCCCTGCGATGTCCCAACGCATCCTGATCGCGGCGGCGCAGATCAACTGCACCGTCGGCGACCTTTCCGGCAACGCCGCTCGCATCCTCGACTACACGGAACGCGCGCGCGCCGCGGGCGCGGATCTGGTGGCGACGCCGGAACTGTCGCTGTGCGGCTACCCGCCCGAGGACCTGGTGCTGCGCGATGGATTCCTCGCCGATTGCCGGCGCGAGCTCGAGCAACTCGCCGCGCGCGTGCGCGGCATCGCCCTGGTGGTCGGCTTTCCCGAGCTGGCGCCGGGCGGCGCGCGCTACAACGCCGCCGCGCTGATCCGCGACGGCCGCATCGACGCGGTGGCGCGAAAGCGCGAGCTGCCCAACTACGACGTGTTCGACGAGAAGCGCACCTTCGAGTCAGGCACCGAACCTTGCGTGTTCGAGCTGAAGGGCGCGCGCTTTGGCCTCGCCATCTGCGAGGACGTGTGGTTCCGGCGCGTGCCGGCGATGGCGCAGGCGGCGGGCGCGCAGGCCATGCTGTCGATCAACGCCTCGCCCTACCACAAGAGAAAGCAGGCGACGCGCCACGGCGTATTCCGCGACTGGATCCGCGACACCGGCATGCCGAGCGTGGCGGTGAATCTCGTCGGCGGCCAGGACGAGCTGGTGTTCGACGGCGCCTCCTGCGTGCTCGACGCCCGCGGCGAGCTGGTGCGCCAGGCGCCGTTTTTCGAGGAGGCGCTGGCGCTGTTCGAGTTCAACGGCGCCGTGCCGCTGGCCGGGGAGGTGGCCGCCGAGCTGCCGCTTGAAGCCGAGATCTACCGCGCGCTGGTCCTCGGCACCCGCGACTATGTCGACAAGAACGGCTTTCCCGGCGTGGTGCTCGGTCTCTCGGGCGGCATCGACTCGGCGCTGACGCTGGCGATCGCCTGCGACGCGCTCGGCGGCGCGCGCGTGCACGCGCTGATGATGCCCTCGCAGTTCACCGCGCGCATGAGCCTGGACGACGCCGCCGAGATGGCCGGGCGCGTCGGCGTGCGCTACGACACGATCCCCATCGGCCCGGTGTTCGATGCCTTTCGCGCCACGCTCGCGCCGCTGTTCGCCGGCCGGCCCGAGGACCTGGCGGAGGAGAACCTGCAGGCGCGCGTGCGCGGCACGCTGCTGATGGCGCTGTCCAACAAGTTCGGCCCGATCGTGCTCACCACCGGCAACAAATCCGAAATGGCGGTCGGCTACTCGACCTTGTACGGCGACATGGCGGGCGGCTTCGCCGTGATCAAGGACCTGTCGAAGACGCTGGTGTGGCGCCTTGCGCGCTACCGCAACACGCTGTCCGACGTGATTCCGGAGAACATCATCACGCGCGCGCCCTCGGCCGAGCTGCGCGCCAACCAGACCGACCAGGACAGCCTGCCGCCCTACGAGGTGCTGGACGGCATCGTCGAAGCCTTCATGGAGCAGAACCGCTCGCCGCGCGAAATCGTCGCCCAGGGCTTTGCCGCCGCGGACGTGCGCCGCGTCGTCGGCCTGATCCGCCGCAGCGAATACAAGCGCCGCCAGGCGCCGCCAGGCGTGCGCATCACCTTGCGCGGCTTCGGCAAGGACTGGCGCTACCCGATCACCGCGCGCTACCGCGACGGCGGCGAGCTGTCGCTATAATGGAGACCGCATCCGGGGAGGATCAGGCATGAGCATGAAGAAGATCGAAGCCATCGTGAAGCCGTTCAAGCTGGACGAGGTGCGCGAGGCGCTTTCCGAAGTGGGCGTCACCGGCCTCACCGTCACCGAAGTGAAGGGCTTCGGGCGCCAGAAGGGCCATACCGAGCTCTACCGCGGCGCCGAGTACGTGGTCGACTTCCTGCCCAAGGTGAAGATCGAGGTGGTGGTGCCGGAAAAGCAGCTCGAGGCGGCGATCGAGGCGATCGTCAAGTCGGCGCGCACCGGCAAGATCGGCGACGGCAAGATTTTCGTCACCACGGTCGAGCACGTGCTGCGCATCCGCACCGGCGAGACCAACGAGTCGGCGATCTAGCGCGCTTTCAGCAGCACCAGCAGCGCGCCGGCGCCGCCTTCCGCGGCGGGCGCCTGGCAGAAAGCATAGACCTCGTCGCGCGGTGCGAGCCAGGCGCGCAGCTTTCCCTTCAGTACCGGTTCCCGGTTCAGCGACCCCAGCCCCTTGCCGTGCACGATGCGTACGCAGCGCAGGCCGCGCGCCGCGGCCGTGCGCACGAACTGCGCCACTTGCGCCGCCGCTTCGACGCGGTTCATGCCATGCAGATCGAGGCTGTCCTGCACCACCCAGTGTCCGCGGCGCAGGCGCCGCAACACCTGGCGCGACACGCCCTCGCGCAGGTAGCTGAGCTCGCCGCCGGACTCGAGCGCCTCTTCCACCGCGAGCGGCGCGCGCAGGCGCTCGGCGAGCGCCGCGCGCTCGTCGCGGCGCGTCTGCG
>JBDTMD010000443.1:0-2735 GCA_039934435.1 Burkholderiales bacterium | reverse complement strand
GGCCGAAACTGGTGGTGGCGGGCCTCGCCGCCGGCGGGCCGGCCGATCGCGCCGGCGTCAAGCTCGGCGACGTCGTGGTGGCGGTGGCGGAGGAGCGTCCCCAGGGGCTCGCGGACATGTTCCGCCGCGTCTGGGCGCTCGGCCCCGCGGGCGTGCAGGTGCCGCTTACCCTGGCGCGCTCGGGCAAGCGCACCGATCTGCAGCTATCGTCGGTCGACCGCAACGACTTTCTGAAGAAGCCGCAGCTGCATTAAATGCGGACAGACCCCATTTTTCTCATTTGAGAATAATGGGGTCTGTCCCCCTTTCCGGGTAGCCCGCCGGACCTCGGCGAGGAGTACGCTTTCTCCCGCGGAGGGCGGCGATGGAAAGCGCAGCCACGGGGCCGGTCACGGTCGCACTGGTCGAGGACGACGACGAGGCGCGAAAACGCCTTGTGACGTCCATTCGCGCCGACGCGTCGCTGCAGTTGGTGGGCGAGTACGCGACGGGCGCCGAAGCCCTCGCCGGGCTGGACGCGCTGCTCCCCGACGTCTTTCTCGTCGACCTGGGCTTGCCCGATATTCCTGGCCTCGACGTGGTGAAGCGCATCGCCGCGGTGCATCCGTCCTGCGACATCCTGGTGGTCACGATTTTCGGCGACGAGGAAAGCATCATCGGCGCGCTCGAAGCCGGCGCGCGCGGCTACCTCCTGAAGGGCGCGCTCGAACACGACATCGCCGAGGACATCCGGCATCTGCGAAACGGCGGCTCGCCGCTCTCCCCGGTCATCGCCCGGCAGGTCCTCAAGCGCCTGGTGCCGCCGCCGCAACCCGGTGCGCTGCTCACGCCGCGCGAATCCGAGCTTCTGAACGCGATCGCGCGCGGCTTCACTTATGCCGAGACCGCGAACCTGCTGCACCTGTCCGTACAGACGGTGCACACGCACCTGAAGAACATCTACAAGAAGCTCGCGGTGCACTCCAAGACGGAGGCGGTGTACGAGGCCGACCGGAGGCGGCTGCTGTGAAGGCGCTCCTGGGCGCGCTGTTATTGCTGGCCGTCACCGCGGCGCAGGGGGAAGTGCGGACCTTCGAGCGCGCCGATTCGCCGCCGCCGCTGCTCTGGGTGCTTCCGGATGACACGGGCACGAGTTGGACCGAGGTCACGCTGCCGCACAACTGGAACCGGGACGATCCCAGGCATTCAGGCGGGCCTGTCTGGTACCGCATCCGTTTTACGCTGGCGGAGCCGCCGCTTCGTCCCCAATCCCTGTACTTCGCCCGCCTGCCGATCTCGGACCTCGCGGTATACGTCAATCGGCAGAAGATATGGCGGCAAAGCGAGAGCTACGCGATCGGCGCAGCACGCTCGGCGGTCCTGGTTCCGATTCCGGACGAGCTCCTGCGCAAGGGGGAGAACGTGATCCACCTCGAGGCCCTCGGCAGCGGCTGGTTTTACGGCATTCCGCGCGTGCACCTCGGCGACAGCAAGACGCTCGCCGAGCGGGCGGGCATGCGCAGCCTGATCCAGGGCCAGATGATCAACATGGTCGCCGCCGCATTTGGGGCGATCGGCGTGCTCGCGCTGTGGTTGTGGCTGCGCGGCGGGCGCGATCCGGTGCTGTTCTGGTACGCGGCGTCCGGCATCTGCCTGTTCGTCGCCACTGCGCTCTGGTACCTGACCCAGTGGCGCGACGATGCCGGCGCGTCGCGCCTCGCGCTGATCTTCCTGCGCTTCAACGGCTACCTGACGCCGCTGCTCATCCTGCACATGCGCCTGGCGCGGATCAAGATTCCATGGCTCGAGGCTATTGTGTGGGCGGCGCTGATTGCAGCGGTGGCGAGCATCGGCGCGCAGGGTGCGTGGCAATCTGCCGCCTGGACCGGTTGGGGAATCCTGTTCGCCGCGCTGCCGCTCCTGTTCACCCTCCCGCTGCTGCGTTCGCCCGACCTGCGACGCCAGCCGGCCGTGATTCTGTTGCTGGTCGCCGACGTGATTGCGGCGTTGATCAACCTGCACGACTGGGCGCTGCGCTTCGGCTGGATTGACTTCGACCGGCCCCTGCTCGTCTTCTTCGTTGCGCCGTTCGTCATGCTGGCCGCCGCGGTGCCGATCCTCGAGCGCATGCTCGCGGGCGCCAAGGCGACTGCGCAGATGAACGTGGAGCTGGAGCGCCGGGTGGCGGAAAAGGCGCGCGAGATCGAGGCGAGCCACGACCAGCTGCGCCGGTCGCAGCGCGCGCAGGAACTCGCCGGGGAGCGCCGGCGCATCATGGCCGACATGCACGACGGTCTGGGCGCGCGGCTGGTGAGCCTGCTGAGCATCGTCCAGTCCGGCAAGGCGAAGCGTAGGGAAATCAGCGAAGGCATCGCCACGGCGCTCGACGAGCTGCGCCTCACAATTGATTCGGTACAGCCCGTCGAAGGCGACGTCGGCGTGGTGCTGGGCAACGTTCGCCACCGAATGCGTTCAGTTTTTGAGCGCGCGGGCATCGGCTTCGTCTGGAACGTATCGGCGCTACCGCGCATGGACAATTTGACGCCGGAGCGCATCCTCGCCATCCAGCGCATCTTTCTCGAGGTATTCTCGAACGCGCTCAAGCATGCTGGTGCGCGCACCGTGGCGGTGTCCGCGGTGCGCCTGCCGGGGGCGGTGCGGATCGTGATCGCCGACGACGGCTGCGGTTTTGAGGAGGGCGTTGTGCGTACCGGCAACGGCCTCGCCAATTTGAAGCTTCGCGCCGCGCAGGCGGG
>JBDTMD010000442.1:0-2739 GCA_039934435.1 Burkholderiales bacterium | reverse complement strand
GCGCCGCCATCCACCAGGCGCGCGACGTGCCAGAGCCACGCCTCGCACTGCGCCAGCTCGGCGGCGAGGTCGGCGAGCAGGAACTGGATGCCCTGGAATTCGATGATGCGCCTGCCGGACTGGCGCCGCTGGTTGATGTAGGCGACCGCATCCTCGAACGCCGCGCGCGCGATGCCCAGGGCATGCGCGGCGACGCTCGGGCGCGACTTGTTGAGCGAGGCGAGAAGGAGCTGCAGTCCGTCGCCCGGCTCGCCGAGCAGGTTCGCCCGCGGTACGCGGCAGGCATCGAACGCCAGCGTCGCCGTGCCGGAGCCGCGGATGCCCATCTTGTCCTCGGTGCGCACCACCGAAAAGCCCGGCGCGCCCTGTTCCAGGATCAGCGCCGAGATCGATTTCCGGTCGTCGTCGATCCCGCTCCATTTGCCGAACAGCAGAATCAGGTCGGCGACGTCGCCGTTGGTGATGAAGGTCTTGCCGCCGTCGATGACGATGTCGTCGCCGTCGGCGCGAAAGCGCGTCTTCATGCCGGTGGCGTCCGAACCCGCGGTCGGCTCGGTAATGGCGAGCGCGACCAGGCCGCCCTGCGCGATCCTCGGCAGCAGGCGTTTTTTCTGCTCCTCGGCGCCGAAGTCGATCAGCGGCTTGATGCCGTGGAAGTTGGTCGCCCAGATGATGCCGGTGGCGGCGCAGGCCTTGCTGATCTCGCGCACGCAGGCGAGGTACGCCGCGTAAGACAGCGGCGTGCCGCCGTAGGCCTCGGGGATGAACATCGCGTTCAGGCCGAGATCGTTGATCGCCTTGATGTTGCCGGCCGGGAACTCGGCGGTGCGGTCGTGGTGCCCGGCGCGCGGCGCGAGCACGTCGCGCGCCAGCGTGCGCACGCTCTCCACGATCATGCGCTCTTCGTCCTTCAGCGCGAGCGAAGCGTCGAGGCGCTCGAAGACGTTCATCAGTGCGCCATGCCCTGGCCGCCGTCGAGATAGATCGTTTCGCCGGTCAGGTACGGGATGTCCTCGGAAAAAAGCATCGCCACCGCACGCGCCACGTCCTGCACGCTGCCCGGGCCGCCGGTGGGCACGCGCGCCTCGAGAAACACGCGCAGCGGACCCTTCGCCATCGCCTCGGCGTTCAGTTCGGTCTCGATGTAGCCGGGCGCGACGTTCAGGACGCGGATCTTCTGCGGCGCCCACTCCACCGCCAGGCAGCGCGTGATGGCGCCGACCGCCGCCTTGGAGGCGCAGTAGGCGACGTTGCGCTTCACCCCGAGCTTGTCGAAGAACGAGCCGATATTGACGATGGTGCCGCCTTCCTGCGCCAGGTACGGATAGATCTCGCGGCAGGCGACGAACACGCCGCGCGCGTTGGTGTCCATGACCTCGTCGTAGACGCCGGTGGCGAGCTCGTGCGATTTGCCGTCGAGGTGGATGCCGGCGTTGTTGACCAGGCCGCCAATGTTCCCGGCGCGCTCGGCGAGCGTCGAGAGCGCCTGGCGGATCGAGGTGACGTCGGTGACGTCGCAGGTGATCGGCAGGCAGCGTTCGTGCTCGGGCGCGCCGCCCTTGCGCGTCAGGCAGCCGACGGTGAAGCCGCGTGCGGCGAGCTCGAGCGCGATCGCCGCGCCGATGCCGCGGCTCGCGCCGGTAACCGCGATCGCGCGCCCGGCCATCTCAGCGGTCCTTGAAGGCGGGCTTGCGCTTCGCCATGAAGGCCGCCATGCCTTCGACAGCGTCCTCGGTCTGGAACGCGAGCGTGGAGAGGTCCGCTTCGATCTTCATGCCCTCGATGACGGGGGTCGACAGCGCGCGCGTCACCGCTTCGCGCGCGAAACCGAGCACCGGCAGGCTGTGGCCGGAGAACTCGCGCGCGAAGGCCTTGCCTTGCGTAAGCGCATCGCCCTCGACGATGCGGCTGACGAGACCCCAGGCCAGCGCCGTCGGTGCGTCGATCGATGTTCCGGTCATGATCATCTCCAGCGCGCGCGCCTCGCCCACCACGCGCGGCAGGCGCTGCGTGCCGCCGTAGCCCGGAATCAGGCCGAGCTTGATCTCGGGCAGCCCGAGCTTGGCGTTCGGCGTCGCGAGGCGAAAAGTGCAGGCGAGCGCCAGCTCCAGCCCGCCGCCGAAGGCGTAGCCGTTGATGATCGCCACCGAGGGCATCGGCAGGCGTTCGAGTTTGGCGAAGGTCGCCTGGCCGTGCTCGGCGCCGCGCTTTTTGTCCATCAGCGTGCGCTGGCCGAGCTCGCCGATGTCGGCGCCGGCGCAGAAGGCCTTGTCGCCCGCGCCGGTGATGAACAGCGCGCGCGCGTCGCTCGCGGCGACTTCGTCGAAGGCGCGGGCGAGGTCGTGCATGATCGCAAACGAAAGGGCGTTCAGCGCCTTGGGACGATTGAGCGTGATGAGCGCGAATTCCTCTTCGCGCGACAGTTCTACGGACACGTCATTTCTCCTTTGCGGTTTCGCCCCAGCGCACGGACTGCGGCGCGATGCGGCCGCTGTTCGCCCAGTCCTGCAGCTCGCGCTTCAATATCTTGCCACTCGCGGTGAGCGGAAAGGCATCCAGGGCGAGGAAGTATTCGGGCATGTCGTACTTGGAGAGGCCGACCGCGTGCAGGTGATCGAGCAGCGCCTCCCCGGTCACGCGCTCGCCCTCGCGGCAGATTACCGCAAGGCAGACCTTCTCGCCGAGACGATCATCGGCGACGCCGAAGGCCGCCGCTTTCTGCACCGCCGCGTGCCGGTG
>JBDTMD010000441.1:0-2740 GCA_039934435.1 Burkholderiales bacterium | reverse complement strand
ACCGATGTCGTAGAGCCGCGGCATGCGCAGCGTGCGGATTTCGAGCACGTCGCGAAAGCCGCGCGTGGTGATCAGGCCGACGCGCGCGCCCTTGTGCTCGAGGATCGCGTTCGAGGCGACTGTGGTGCCGTGGCGGATTTCCTCGATCAGCCTGCCCTCGAGGCCGGCTTCGGCGAACACCTCGCCGAGCGCTTCGACGATGGCGCGCGCGTAGTTCTCCACGCTGGAGGAAATCTTCTTGGTGTGGATCGTGCCGTCCGAGCCGAGCAGCACGATGTCGGTGAAGGTGCCGCCGATGTCGACGCCGGCGCGGTATCCGATGGTTGCGCTCACTAGGCTTTCGACGGCGCGGCCGGCAACGGATCGTGGCGCTGCACCTTGGGCGTCTCGCGCCAGCCCCTCGCGGCGCGAATGCGCGCGCGCTCGGCCTCGATCGCCTCGGCATCGACGGTCCAGCGTCGGGTGTCGACGACCACGCCATAGTCGGCGCGCGCCTTGGCCGGGGAGAGCAGCTCGTTGCGCACGTCGCGCAGCACCGCGCCCGGGTCGCGTTCGAGCGGATCGCCCCAGCCGCCGGCGCCGGCCAGCACGTGGCGCAGCACGTCGCCGTTCCTGACGGTCATGGTGAATTTCCCCGGCAGCACGCGGTTCTCGGCGTCGGGATTGAAGTAATTCTCGGACGGCGCGCCCGGACTGCCGCCGTACAGCCCGAACGGCCGGTGATCGCGCCGGTCGGAGCGCACCTGCAGCACGCCCTCGGTTTCGAGAAAGCGGTAATCGCGCCGGAACGGCACGCCGCCGCGGTACTTGCCGGCGCCGGCCTTGTCGGCCACGAACTCGTAGGCGAGCAGCTGAATCGGGTGCTCCATCTCGGTGACTTCGATCGAGTGCGAGGCCATATTGACGAACATGTGCGAATTGCCATCCAGGCCGTCGGCCCAGGGGCGCGCGCCCCAGGCACCGCAGGTGAAATCGACGTACACGAAAGGCTTGCGATTGGCGTAGTAGCCACCGATGGAGATGCCGGTGTTGCCGCCGTCGCCCGCGGCCTTGACCCGCTCGGGCAGCATCATGGCGAGCGCGCCGAACATGCAGTCGGTCATGCGAAAACCGGTCAGACCGCGCGCCGCGCACGCCGCGGGCAGCACGCCGTTGCCGACCGTGCCCGGCGGGCAGATCACCTCGATGGCGCGAAACACGCCTTCGTTGTTCGGAATGCCCTGCGGCAGCACCGAGCGCACGCCGGTATAGGAAGCCGCCTTGGTGAACGACAGCGTGTTGTTGATCGCGCCCTTGACTTGCGGCGCGGTGCCGGTCCAGTCGACCACCATGTGCCCGCCGCGTTTGCGCAGTGTGACGAACAGCCGGATCGGCTTGCCGTAGTCGATGCCGTCGTCGTCGATCCAGTCCTCGAAGCTCCATTCGCCATCGGGCAGCGTCTCGAGGGCGGCGCGCGTCAGGCGCTCCGCGTAGTCGACCGTCTCGTTCATGTAGAAACACGTCTGCGGCGCCCCGTAGCGCTTCACCAGCTCGGCGAACTGCTTTTCGGCGATGTGGCACGCGGCGAGCTGCGCGCGCAGGTCGCCGAACAGCTGCACCGGCAGGCGCACGTTTTTTTCGATCATCGAGAACAGCGTGCGGTTGGACTTGCCTTTTTCGTAGAGCTTGAGCGGCGGGATGCGCAGTCCCTCGGCGTAGATCTCGGTCGAGTCCGAGGCGTTCGAGCCCGCCACCCGGCCGCCGACGTCGCCGTGGTGGCACACGGTGCACGCGAAGGCGATGCGCTCGCCCTCGTGGTACAGCGGCTTGAACACGAAGATGTCGGGCAGGTGCATGCCGCCGTCGAACGGGTCGTTCATGATGAACACGTCGCCCGGATGCATGTCGTCGCGGAAGTGCCGCATGATGGATTGCATCGCCGTGGGCACCGAGCCGAGGTGCCCGGGAAGCGTCAGGCCTTGCGCCACCAGCCTGCCCTCGGCATCGGCGAAGCCGGTCGAGTAGTCCATGTTGTCCTTGAGCACCCCCGAATAGGCGGTGCGGAAGATCGTCAGCGCCATCTCGTCGGCGATCGAGAAAATGGCGTTCTTGAACAGCTCGAAGACGATCGGATCGCGCACTTCGGGCGCACTCGCTGCGGCGCCGCGGACAGCTTTGTCATTCATAGACCGGTCGGAAACGTCGTAAGCTCTCAGGGACGGCAATCTTAGCAATCGAATTCAGTTCCCGGGCGAAAGGTTTGACCATGGCGAACGGCGACATCTACGCGGTGCTCGGCGTGCGCCGCCGGCTTAACGCGGCGGGCACGCTTACGCGCCTGGGGGGAAAGCTGATGGCCCCCGAGGTGAGCGTCGCCATGGCCGCGGCCGCCCGGCATTCGGTCGACATGGCCGAGCTGCAGGCCGCCGCCAGCCGCGGCATCGCACGCATCACCGGCGCCGAGGCCGGCATCGTGACCAACGGCGCGGCCGCGGCGTTGACGCTGGCGGCGGCGGCCAGCATGACGCGCTGGGACGTCGCGCGCATGGCCGCGCTGCCTCACGCCGAGGCGTTCCCGCACGAGATCCTGATCCCGCGCACGCATCGCACCGGCTACGCGCATGCGCTGACTGCCGCCGGCGCCAGGCTGATCGACATCGGGCACAACGACCGCGGCACCGGCGCCGGCGTTCGCGGCCTCGAGACCTGGGAAATCGAGGCGGCGATCACCCCGCGCAGCGCGGCGTTCGCGTTCTCCGCC
>JBDTMD010000440.1:0-2740 GCA_039934435.1 Burkholderiales bacterium | reverse complement strand
CGATGAGCTTCGGCTGGATCAGCTCGATCTGGCGCACCAGGTACGGTGAGCACGTCGCCACTTCGCCCGGTTCGGGATTGCGGTTGCCGGGCGGCCGGCACTTGAGGACGTTGGCGATATAGACGTTCTTGTCGCGCGCAAGGCCGAGCGCAGCGAGCATGTTGTCGAGAAGTTTTCCGGCCTGGCCGACGAAGGGCTCGCCGATCCTGTCCTCTTCCGCGCCCGGCGCTTCGCCGACCAGCAGCCAGTTGGCAGACTCGTCGCCGACGCCGAACACGGTCTGCTTGCATCCGGCGCGCAGGCCGCAAGCGGTGCAGCCCGCCCCGGCCATTCCATCCTCGCGACTTGCTCTTCTCTCGATCCCCCGGTTTCCGCGTTTTCTGCGTAAACCGGGGGAGTCTTTTTCTGCCTCAATACCCAGACGGGGCTCAGCCCCATCTCCTCCAGAGCCCGCAACCGCCGGCTCACAACACCCTGCTCATCACCAACGCGTCTTCGCGCCCGCGCGCCGCCGGATAGTAATTCCGGCGCTGCGCGATCTTGCGAAAGCCGTGGCGTTCGTAGAGCGCCTGCCCCGGCAGGTTGCTCGGCCGCACTTCGAGAAAGATCTTGCGCGCGCCCAGGTCGCGGCCGATGCGCATCGCTTCGGCGAGCAATGCCGTGCCGTGGCCGCGCCGCTGCCAGGCGCTCGCGATCGACAGATTGAGCAGGTGCGCTTCGCCCGCGGCCGCCATCAGCACGAAGTAGCCGACGAGCTCGCCCGGCGCGCGCCAGGTGCGGCAAGCGTAGCCCGAGCGCAGCGAATCGGAGAAATTGCCGCGCGTCCACGGATGACTGTAGGCGGCCGTCTCGATCGCCAGCACCTCGTCGAGGTCCTGCTCGCGCATCGCCGTCAGCTGCGGCAGGTCTTTCAGTACGGCGCTCATCGGTTGCGGCGCTCCTCCGTCGTCAGCGCGACCTTGTCGCGCAGGTACACCGGCGCGATGCGCGCGGCATCGACGCCCTCGCCCGCTACCAGCCGCGGCTCCGCCAGCCGCGCGACGGCGGCGGCGCTGGGATGGATTTCGGCGTGCACTGCCGCGAGCCCCAGGTGAGCAAGCGCCGCGCCGTGCGCGGCGAAGCCGCTGCCGCATCCGGTCCAGCCCGTGCCGGGCGGGCGCGGCGCCTGCGCCGGCGGCACACATTGCGCGGCGACGACTTCCCGCCAGCGTGCGCCTTCTTTTTCCAACGCGCAATAATACACTTCGCCCATGCGCGCATCGAGGCAGGCGACCACGCGTTTCGCGCCGCATTCCTCGGCCAGCGCCTCGAAGCTCGACACGCCGCAGGCCGGCAGGTTGCGCGCGAACGCCAGGCCCTGGGCGACGCCGCAGGCGATGCGCAGGCCCGTGAACGAGCCGGGCCCGGCGCCGAACGCCACGGCATCCAGATCGGCGCTCGCCAGGTGCGCCTGTGCGAGCAGCGATTCAAGCATCGGCAGTACGAGCTCGCCGTGGCGCTGGCCAGCGCGCGCCTCGACCGCGCGCACTTCGCCGTCGAGCCACAGCGCCACCGAGCACCACTCGCTGGCAGTCTCGAAGGCGGCGATTTTCACCGCCCGATTCTAGCTATACTCGCGCCATGACCGGCTACAAGATCGCAGTGATCCCCGGCGACGGCATCGGCCGCGAAGTGATGCCCGAAGGCGTGCGCGTGATGGAGGCCGTGGGCGCGAAACACGGCCTGCGCTTCGATTGGCAGGAATTTCCCTGGAGCTGCGACTGGTACAAGGCGCACGGCCGCATGTGCCCGGAGGACGCGCCGCAGATCCTGCGCAAATTCGACGCCATCTACTTCGGCGCGGTGGGCAATCCGGCGATCGTCGCCGACCATATCTCCGCCTGGGGACTGCTGATCAATTTCCGCCGCTGGTTCGACCTGTACGTGAACCTGCGCCCGGTGCGCCTGTTCCAGGGGCTGCCCTGCCCGCTCGCCGGCCGCAAGCCCGGCGACATCGACTATTTCGTGGTGCGCGAGAACACCGAAGGCGAATACGGCAATGTCGGCGGGCGCATGTTCGAGGGTACCGAGCGCGAAGTGGTGACGCAGCAGTCGGTGTTCTCGAGAAAGGGCGTCGACCGCATCATGAAGTACGCCTTCGAGCTGGCGCGGTCGCGCAAGAAACATCTCACGTCCTGCACCAAGTCGAACGGCATCTCGATCACCATGCCGTACTGGGACGAGCGCTTTGCGCTGATGAAGAAAAATTTCCCGGACGTGCGCACCGACCAGTTCCACGTCGACGGCCTGTCGATCCAGATGGTGCTCAACCCCGACAAGTTTGACGTCATCGTCGCCTCGAACCTGTTCGGCGACATCCTCTCCGACCTCGGCCCGGCGACCGCGGGCACGATCGGCATCGCCCCGTCGGGCAACATCAACCCGGAGAAGACCGCGCCGTCGATCTTCGAGCCGGTGCACGGCTCGGCGCCCGACATCGCCGGCAAGAAGATCGCCAACCCGATCGCGCAGATCTGGTCCGGGGCGCTGATGCTCGAGCACCTCGGCCATCGCGAGGCGGCCGGCGACATCGTGCACGCCATCGAGCGCGTGATCGTGGAAGGCCCGCATACGCCCGACATGAAGGGCAAGGCGGCGACCGCTGATGTCGGCGCGGCAGTCGCCGATGCCGGCGCACGAGATCCACGCGTTTCTCACTGCCGCGAACGGCAGATCCTTCGTGAACCACTTCCCCGTCCCG
>JBDTMD010000439.1:0-2752 GCA_039934435.1 Burkholderiales bacterium | reverse complement strand
GATTGTCATGGCCGGGCGCCTGCAGGACGACTCCGGTGAGTCGCGCGAGCGCCAGATCTCGCAGTTCATGTGCGAGCTGGCCGCCACCGAATCGACGCACTCGCGGCCGCAGGGGGCGCGCCAGCATCTCGAAGCGGCGCTGGCCGCAAACCGCAAGTCGGTGCGCGCCAGCGTGGCGCTGGGCGACCTGGAGCGCGCGGCGGGCAACCTGGAGCGCGCCATCGAGCACTGGCAACGCGTCGAGTCGCAGAATCCCGCCTACCTGGCTCTGGTCGCACCGCGGCTGCTCGAGGCCTACCGCGGCGTCGCCCGGCTCGAGGAGGGCCTGACGTTGCTTGCCGGCTACCTGGAGCGCTATCCGTCGCTTGACCTGCTCGACACCGTGTTCCAGACCACGCTCGAAGCGAAGGGGGCGGAAGCGGCCTACAAACTGGTGCGCGACGAGTTGCGGCGCAACCCGACGCTGCTCGGCCTGGATCGCTTGCTCGAGGCGCAAATCGTCGCCGACACGCATCCCGAGCGCCGGCGCGACCTCGAGCTGGTGCGTAACCTCGTGCACAGCCACACGCGCCGCCTGGCGCGCTACCGCTGCGAGGAATGCGGCTTCAAGGCGCGCCAGTTCCACTGGCACTGCCCGGCGTGCGGCGGCTGGGAAAGCTATCCGCCGCGGCGCACCGAGGAATTCGAGCTCGCGCAATGAACGTCACGGTCATCGGCACGGGTTACGTCGGTCTGGTCGCCGGCGCCTGCCTCGCGGATTCGGGCAACCAGGTGCTGTGCCACGACATCGACGCAGCCAAGGTGGCGCAGCTGAACGCCGGCGGCATTCCGATCTTCGAGCCCGGGCTGGAGGCCATCGTGCAGCGCAATCGCGCCGCCGGCCGGCTTTCGTTTTCCACCGACGCGGCTGCGGCCGGGGCGCACGGCGCGCTGCAGCTGATCGCGGTGGGCACGCCGTCCGAGGAGGACGGCGCGGCGGATCTGAGCCACGTGCTCGAGGCGGCGCGCGGCATCGGCCGGCACATGACCGGCTACCGCGTCGTTGCCACCAAGTCGACGGTGCCCGTCGGCACCGCCGACCGCGTGCGCGCCGCGATCGCCGAGGCGCTGGCGGCACGCGGCGCGACCCACGAGTTCAGCGTCGTCTCCAATCCCGAGTTCCTGAAGGAAGGCGCGGCAGTCGGGGATTTCATGCGCCCGGACCGCATCGTCATCGGCTCCGACGACGAGCGCGCCACGGCGCTGCTGCGCGAGCTCTATGCGCCGTTCCAGCGCAACCACGAGCGCATCCTGCAGATGAGCGTGCGCTCGGCCGAGCTCACCAAGTACGCCGCCAATGCCATGCTGGCGACGCGCATCTCGTTCATGAACGAGCTCGCCAACCTGGCCGAGCGGCTCGGCGCCGACATCGAGGAAGTGCGCCGCGGCATGGGCTCGGACCCGCGCATCGGCTTTCACTTCCTGTACGCGGGCGCGGGCTTTGGCGGCTCGTGCTTTCCGAAAGACGTTGCCGCGCTGCAGCGCACCGCCGCCGAAGCGGAGCGGCCGCTGCGGCTGCTCGACGCCGTGGCGGCGGTGAACGCGGCGCAAAAGCACGTGCTCGGCGCCAAGGTGCGCGCCCGTTTCGGCGAGCGGCTCACCGGCAGGCGCTTCGCGCTCTGGGGCCTCGCGTTCAAGCCCAACACCGACGACCTGCGCGAGGCCGCGAGCCGCACGTTGATCTCCGACCTGCTCGACGCGGGCGCCAGCGTGCGGGCCTACGATCCGGTCGCGGGCGCGGCGGCGCGGCGCCTGTATGCCGACGAGCCGCGCGTCGCGATCGTCGACGGCGCCCTGCAGGCGCTCGAGGGCTGCGACGCGCTCGCCATCGTCACCGAGTGGCGCGAATTCCGCAGCCCGGATTTCGCGGCGCTGAAGGCGCAGCTCGCGTTCCCCGTGATCTTCGACGGCCGCAACCTGTACGATCCGGCGGTGGTCCAGGGGCACGGCTTTGAATACTTCGCCATAGGGAGGCGCACGTGAAGGCGCCGGCGACCGCGAAGGCGCGCGTGCTGGTGGTGGGCGACGTGATGCTCGACCGCTACTGGTACGGCGACGCCACGCGCATCTCGCCGGAAGCGCCGGTGCCGGTGGTGCTGTGGCAGCGCGAGGAGGAACGACTCGGCGGCGCCGCCAACGTCGCGCGCAACTGCGCGGCGCTGGGCGCGCTGACGACCCTGCTGTCGGTCACCGGCCGCGACCAGGCCGGCGTGCGCGTGGCGCAGCTGCTGCGCGCCGCCGGCGTCGCGGCCGGCCTGCGCCGCGACGCCACGGTGCGCACCACGCAGAAGCTGCGCGTGGTGCACAAGAAGCAACAGCTGCTGCGCATCGACATGGAAACGCCGCCGTCGAAGGAGGTGCTGGCCTCGAAGCTCGCCGATTTCCGCAAGGCGCTGCCGGCGTGCGACGTGGTCTTGCTGTCCGACTACGGCAAGGGCGGGCTGGCGCACGTCGCCACCATGATCCGCGAGGGACGCCGGGCGGGCAAGCAGGTGCTGGTCGATCCGAAGGGCGGCGACTATTCGCGCTACCGCGGCGCGAGCATGATCACGCCGAACCTGAAGGAGCTCGAGGAAGTGGTCGGCTCCTGGCGCGACGAGCGCGAGCTCGCCACGCGCGCGCAGGCGCTGCGCGCGAAGCTGCGCCTGCAGGCGCTGCTGCTCACGCGCGGCGAGGATGGCATGACGCTGTACCGCCCGGGGCGCGCGCTGCG
>JBDTMD010000438.1:0-2763 GCA_039934435.1 Burkholderiales bacterium | reverse complement strand
CGGAAACCTGTGAGCTATCGGTGTAGTCGAGCGCTTCGACAACCGCTCGCGGGTTGCCTCCCGCGATTTCGACCAGAAGCTCCGCTTTGCGTGCCGACAGTGCAACGCGTGCGCCGGCAGCGAGCAACACCTTCGCGGTTGCAGCACCAATGCCGGTCGAGGCGCCGATCACCCAAACCCGGCATTCGTCCCATGGCGGGAGCGCAGGGTTGAGCGCCATCAGTGTTTGCGAAATGCGAGCATGACCTCGCCAGTGGCGCAGCCCGCCAATGCCGGGTGGAACCCAGCGGGCGCGGCCGCTTCAAATCTCAAGCTCACGCAGATCCTCATTGTGGTTTCTTGAACCAGATCAGCGCCCCGCACGCGGCAAGCTTGAGCACGCAGGGAACGAATGCATAGACGATGGCCAATGCAGTAAGTGCCGCCGGGTCGCGTCCACCGGGAGCATAGCCCAGAGCGGACAGCAGGGGCAGCGCGATGCCGGCTGCAAGTGCGAGGTTGAGTTTGGTCGCCAGCGTCCACAGACCAAAATAGCTGCCGGTCGCTTCCATGCGGCCGCGACGCCCGATGACGTCGGCAAGAAGCGAGGGCGGCAGTGCGAGATCCGCGCCCAGCGCAATTCCCGACAGCACGCAGATAACAGTGAAGGCCGTGGTATCACCCGCCCCCAGCCGCGATGCCCACACGAATGCTGCGATGGCGAGGAGCATGGCCGCGAGCCATGCATGCGCCTTGCCGATCCTTGCCGACAGTCTCACCCACAGCGGCATCCCGGCAGCTCCCGCGATGAAGTAGAGCGCCAGAAACATTCCCTGCCGCGATTCCGCATCGAGGACATCGGCGATGAAGAAAAGCACCAGCGTTGCCGGAATCGCGGCGGCGATGCCGTTGAGCATGAACACGAGAAGCAGTCGCCTGAACAACGGATCGGCGAGCGGTCGCGACAAGAGCAGGCGAAAGGATTGCCTTGTCGCCGACGCGATGGGCGCGGCGCGGGTATTGGGGGTCAAGGTGACCGTGATCGCCGCGCAAACAAGCGTAAACACCGCAAAAAGCAGCGCAAACCGCGCGAGCCCGCCATCGTCGCCGCCGAGGACGCCGGGCAGTACCGCGGCGATAACGACGCCGAATAGCGCGAGCCCCTCGCGCACCGCAGTGATGCGGGTGCGCTCAACCGGATCATTGGACAGCTCGGCCCCCCACGCCTGATGATTGATCGTCGCCAAGCTGAACGCGCCGTAGACAAGCGCGAGTGCAAGCGAGAGCCAGGCGATCAGCGGAGCTTCCGCGCGAGGCAGCGGCGTGAACAAGGCGATCATGCCAAGCGCAAGCAACGGTGCCGCGAGCAACAGCCAACGCTTCCGCGCGCCGCCTCGGTCCGAGAGCACACCGAGCAGCGGGTCGATGACGCCGTCCGCAAGGCGCAGTACGAGCAGCACGCTGCCGAGCAGCGCCAGATTTACACCGAAATGATCGCCGTAGAATTTCGGCAGATGCACGTACAGGGGAAGCGCCGCCATTGCCAGCGGCATCCCGAACAAGCCATACGCGGCAAGCGTTGAGGCGGAAACGCGGGCAAGCGGAGCCGCCGCCGCCCTCACTAGGGCCCGCCTAACAGCTTCTTGCGCAGCGCTGGCTCGGAGGTGCGGGGATCCAGCCAGATGCCGAAGAATGCCTTGGCGAACTCGCGATCCTGGATTTCGCCGATCGGCTTCCCGTTGTGGTAGTAGCGAGCTCCGGACTGCGGAAGATTGACGCCGACGATCCGGTCGCCATCGACGACGTCGGGGAAAATCTGCTTCATCAGCGCGCCCCACCGCGCACGCCGATCAGGTGTGCCGTAGCCGAGCTTGGCGATTTCATCGACGCTGCGCTCGGCGATCATGGATCCGACCAGGCTTCGATGATAGACAAGCTGCAGCGCGAACGGCTCTTCCGGCGACCAGCTACATCGCGAGCGGTCGATACAATAATAATAGGCGCTGTAGACGGACATGCCGAGAAAGGTCAGCCGTCCGCCACCTTTTGCTTCCAGGTTCGGCACAAGCGAGGTGACCGCGGCCGGTAAGGGTGGTGCGGCGGCTTCGGCGGCTGCGTTGCACGGACCCGTTTCAAGGAGCAACGCGCTAAGGAGCAATGCGCTAAGGAGCAATGCGCTAAGGAGCAACCAGTGTGTACTGCGCGACATCGGTGGTCTCGCTGGCAAAGCCGGCAGCGCAGTACGCAAGATAAAAGCGCCAGCAGCGGATAAAGCGGTGGTCGAAGCCTTGCGCGCGCACCTTGTCGACGTTGGCATCGAAAGCGGCGACCCAGCGCTTGAGCGTCTCGGCGTAATCCTGGCCGAAGCGGTGCACGTCGTCAACTTCCAGCCCCGCGGCTGCCACATGCATGTCGAACACATCGGGCGAGGCAAGCATGCCGCCCGGGAAAATGTATTGCTGGATGAAGTCGCTCGTCTGCCGGTATTGCTCGAAACGGTCGTTTGCAATCGTGATGGTCTGAACGCAGGCGCGCGCACCAGGCTTCAACGCTTCACGCACCGCGCGAAAATAGGCCGGCCAGTAACGTTCGCCGACCGCCTCGAACATCTCGATCGACGCAATGCCGTCAAACCGGCCGGCAACGTCGCGATAATCCTTTATGCAGAACTCGACATTCGACTGCGGGCCCATCGCGGCCACGCGTTCCCGGGCGTATGCCGTCTGCGCATCGGAAAGGCTGACCGCGGTGACTCGGCATCCAGCTCGCGCTGCACATTCGGCG
>JBDTMD010000437.1:0-2766 GCA_039934435.1 Burkholderiales bacterium | reverse complement strand
TCTCGGCGCCGTCCTCGGTGACGAACACCTCGCCGTGCTGGAACGGGCTCATCGTGCCCGGATCGACGTTGATGTACGGATCGAGCTTGATGTTGGTGACGCGGATGCCGCGCGATTCGAGGATGGCGGCGAGTGAAGCGGCGGCGATGCCTTTCCCCAGAGAGGAAACTACACCACCGGTTACGAATACATATTTAGTCATCTACCCACGGCGTGTAGGGATGGAGGAGTCTACAGGAACTCCCCCGCCGCTACAAATCCGCAAGCTCCTTTCGATCGCGGAAATGCTCGAGCGCCTCGGGGTTCGCGAGCGCCTCCACGTTCTTCACCGGCCGGCCGTGCACCACGTGGCGCACCGCGAGCTCGACGATCTTGCCGCTCTTGGTGCGCGGGATGTCGCCGACCTGCAACACCTTGGCCGGCACGTGGCGCGGCGTGGTGTTGTCGCGAATGCGCTTTTTGATCCTCGACACCAGCGCGTCGTCGAGCTTCAGGCCCTCGCGCAGCTTGACGAACAGCACCACCCGCACGTCGACGGGTTTTTGTTGCGGCCAGTCCTGGCCGATGACCAGCGACTCGACCACCTCCTCCAGGCTCTCGACCTGGCGGTAGATCTCGGCGGTGCCGATGCGCACGCCGCCCGGATTGAGCACGGCGTCCGAGCGGCCGTAGATGACGATGCCGCCGTGCGCGGTGATCTCGCACCAGTCGCCGTGGCGCCACACCTTGGGGTACTTGTCGAAGTAGGCGGCGTGGTACCTGGCGCCGTCCGCGTCGTTCCAGAACCCCACCGGCATCGCCGGGAACGGCTTGGTGCAGACCAGCTCGCCCTTCGCGCCCACGAGCGAGCGGCCCGCGTCGTCGAACACTTCGACCGCCAGCCCCAGCCCCTTGCTCTGGATCTCGCCGCGCCACACCGGCAGCACCGGATTGCCAAGCACGAAGCAGCTGACGATGTCCGTGCCGCCCGAGATCGACGACAGGCACACGTCCGCCTTGATGTTGCGATAGACGTAATCGAAGGCCTCGGGAACCAGCGGCGAGCCGGTCGAGAGGATGGCGCGCACATGCTCCAGACGGTGCGTCGCCTTCGGCTTCAGGTTGATCTTGGCGATGGCGTCGATGAACTTGGCCGAGGTGCCCAGGTGCGTCATGCCTTCGGCGTCCGCCATGTCGAAGATGATGCGGCCGCGGCTGACGAAGGGCGAGCCGTCGTAGAGCAGCAGCGCCGCCCCGGCGCCGAGGCCCGACATCAGCCAGTTCCACATCATCCAGCCGAGCGTGGTGAAGTAGTAAACGCGATCGCCCGGGCGCACGTCGCTGTGCAGCAGGTGCTCCTTCAGGTGCTGCAGCAGCGTGCCGCCGGTGCCGTGGACGATGCACTTCGGCACGCCCGTGGTGCCCGAGGAGTACAGAATGTAAAGCGGGTGGTTGAACTCGACCTGCTCGAAGGCGATCGCAGCGGGCTTGAATGCCGCGGTGAAATCGCCGCAGCCGCCGTCGTAGCGGGCGGTGACCGCCTGGCGCACGCTCGGCAGCCCGGCCAGGATGCGCTCGTTCTTTTCGCGCAGGTCGAATTCCTTGCCGCCGTAGAAGTAGCGGTCGGCGCAGAAAAATACCCTGGGCTCGATCTGGCCGAAGCGATCGAGCACGCCCTGCACGCCGAAATCCGGCGAGCAGCTCGACCAGATGGCACCCAGGCTCGCGGTTGCCAGCATCGCCGCGGTCGCCTCGGGCATGTTCGGCAGGTAGGCGGCGACGCGATCGCCCTTGCCCACGCCCGCCGCGCGCAGCGCCTGCGCCAGCTGCGACACCAGGTCGTGCAGCTCGGCGCGCGTGAGCCGGCGCTTGACCTCCTCCTCGCCCCAGAACGAAATGGCGAGCGTGTCGTCGCGTCCGCGCAGCAGGTTCTCGGCGAAGTTGAGGCGCGCGTCCGGAAACCACTGCGCGCCCGGCATGCGATCGCCATCGACCAGGCACCGCTTGCCCTGCTCGCCGCGCACCTCGGCGAACTCCCACAGCAGCGCCCAGAAATCAGCGCTCTGCTCGATCGACCAGCGGTGCAATTCAGCGTAGTCGCGCCTGCCCGCAAGCTGCATGAAGCGCGCCATGCCGGTCTGCGCCGCGCGCGCCGGATCCGGCGTCCACAGCGGCTCGTCGCTCATGCCGCGGCTTCGGCGCGCTCGAGGCGCGCGCGGATGTCCTCCGGGATGCGCTTCGATTTCTGCGACTTCATGTCGATGAACACCACCATGGCGGCGCCGTCGGCGTACGGTTTCGGATCCGCGTCGACGCGCAGCTCGTAGAAGGTCGGCACGCTGGCGCCGCCCGTGGCGCCCACGTAAAGCTTCACCTCCACGGTGCCCGGGTAGGTCATGGCGCGGCGGTAGTTGCAGGAGGCATTGGCAATGACGACGCCCGTGGACTGCCAGGCGTCCGCGCCGGGCACCAGGCGCTCGAACCAGCTGATGCGCGCCTGCTCCATGAAGCGGAAGTACACGGTGTTGTTGACATGGCCCATCGCGTCCATGTCGCCCCAGCGGATCGGGATGCACTCGATGTGGGCAAGGCGCCGCGTTGCCGGCGTTTCGGACGTTTCTCTCATGCCCGGATAATATAATGCCGGCATGCGCCGCGAATCGATGCAGTACGACGTGCTGGTGGTGGGCGGCGGCCCGGCGGGCCTCGCCGCCGCGATCCGGCTCAAGCAACTGTCGAGCGATTTGTCGGTTTGCGTCATCGAAAAGGGTTCCGAGATCGGCGCGC
>JBDTMD010000436.1:0-2770 GCA_039934435.1 Burkholderiales bacterium | reverse complement strand
TCTGGATCTGGCGCATCTGCTCGCGCAGCACGTGCTCGCGCTGGCGCTCGTCGAATTCCTTCTTCGTCTTGTCGCCGATCTCCTTTGAAAGGCGCAGCACGCTGACGCGCTCGGCGAGGTGTGCGAGCACGCCGTCCAGCCGCTGCCGCAGATCGAACGCCTCGAGGATCGCCTGCTTTTCCTCGTTTTCGATGTCGAGCAGGTTTGCCACCATGTCGGCGAGCTGGCCGGCGGAATCGATGGCCTGCACCGCGCCGGCGAGCTCGTCGGGCACGTTCGGCAGCAGCTTGATCGCCTCGATCGCCTGCGCCTTCAGCTGCAGGAATCGGGCCTCGATCTCATCGCCGCCGCCGGCGACCTCGGGAATCCACACGACGCGCGCGACGAGGAACGGCCAGCCGTCGAGGAATTCAGTGACGCGAAAACGGCTCTGTCCCTGCACCGCCACGTGATGCACGCCCTCGGCCGCAGGCACATAGCGCACGATCTCGCCGGCCGTGCCGACCCAGTGCAGGTCGTCGGCGCCCACCTGGTCCGTCTTCGGGTCGCGCTGCAGCAGGAAGCCCACTTTGCGGCCCTGGCGCGCGGCCTCCTGCACGGCGGCCACCGAAGAGCCGCGGCCGACCGCGAGCGGCGTAATGATGCCCGGAAACAACACCGCGCTGCGCAGCGGCACCAGGATCAGCGCGTCATCGGGAATCGGACGAACCGTGAGCGAAGTCGAGCGGCCGCGCCGGGCGGGCTTTTCGCTTTCGCCGGCGTCGCCGCCTTCAAGAACTTCCTGCTTCCTGCGCCAGAGGCTCATGTCGTTCTCCGCATGCACCGCGAATGGAGCGGTCGCGGGAGTAAGTGCGGGCGAATCCGGTGTAATCAAGTCGCGCAAAGCCACAGGCAATGTAAGGGTTTGGGCGGCCTGCGGCGGCGGCACCGGCTAGCCGGCGAGGCCGTTTGGACTATTGGCGCACCCGGGTTAGCATCGGCGCAATCCCCGAAGGAACCATGTTGCAAGAACGATTGCGCGCCTTGGCGCGCGACACGCTGCGCGGCATGCGCCGCGGCATCGAAAAGGAGTCGCTGCGCACGCGGCCCGACGGCGCGCTCGCGCTCACGCCGCACGCCGACGCGCTCGGCTCGGCGCTCACGCACCCGCACATCACGACCGATTTCAGCGAGTCGCAACTCGAGCTCATCACGGGCACCCACGCGACGGTGGAGGGCTGCCTCGACGAGCTGACGCGCATCCACCAGTTCGTGTGCCGCGTCATCGGCGACGAGCTGCTGTGGGCGGGCAGCATGCCGTGCGGGCTCCCGGACGAGGTCGAGATCCCCATCGGGCGCTTCGGCAGCTCCAATATCGGACGTACCAAGACCGTTTACCGCAACGGCCTTGCCTGGCGCTACGGTCGGCGCATGCAGACCATCTCCGGCATTCATTACAACTGGTCGATGCCTGGGTTGGGGAACGCCGAATATTTCGCGCTGATCCGCAATTTCCGCCGCCACGGCTGGCTGCTGCTCTACCTGTTCGGCGCTTCGCCCGCGGTTTGTGCGAGTTTCGTCGACGGCCGCCCGCACCCTCTGCGCGAACTGCAACCCGGAACGCTCTACCTGCCGCACGCTACGTCGCTGCGCATGGGGCGCCTCGGTTATCAGAGCGACGCCCAATCATCACTGGTGGTAGTCTGCAATGACCTCGAGTCTTACGGCGCCACGTTGCAGCGCGGGCTGACGCAGGTCTATCCGGCGTACGAGAAGATCGGCGTCCGCGAGCCGCACGCGAAGGGCGACGGCCCGGAATGCTACCGCCAGCTGTCCACCACGCTGCTGCAGATCGAGAACGAGTTCTACGGCAAGATCCGCCCAAAACGCCCGATTCGCCAGGGCGAGCGGCCGCTGCACGCTTTGCGCGAGCGCGGCGTCGAGTACGTCGAGGTGCGCCTCATGGATCTCGATCCTTACGCCGCCGCCGGCATCACGGCGCCGGTGATGCGCTTCCTCGACGTGTTCCTGCTGCACTTCCTGCTCTCCGACAGCCCGCCCGACACGCCGGACGAAGTCGACTGCGTGGCGCGCAATCAGGAATGCGTGGCGGCGCGCGGCCGCGAGCCTGGACTGCGCATCGGCTGCGGGCCGCAGGACGTCGGCCTGCAGGAATGGGGCGAACGGCTGCTCGCCGAATGCGCGCCGGTGGCCGAAGCAATCGATGCCGCGCTCGGCGGACATTCGTACCGCGAGGCGCACGCCGTGCAGCTCGCGGTTGTCCACGATTCGGGCCTTGCACCCTCGGCGCGCATGCTTGTCGAAATGCACGGCCATGACGACTCCTACCGCGACTTCGTACTTGCGTGGTCGCGCCGCCATCGCGACACGCTGCTGGCAATGCCATTTTCGTCCGCGGACGAAGAGCGCTTCGCGCGCCTCGCCGCGGCGTCTATCACCGAGCAGAAAGCGATCGAAGCGGCTGACACGCTGCCGTTCGAGGAGTACCGCAGGAAATACCTGGCCGTCGAACGGCTGAGCGTCTGAACACAGGAGAAACCCATGCCCACTACCGCTGCAAACGGACTCATCTACGAAGACAAGGTCGTCGGCGCAGGCGACGCGGCGCAGGCCGGGCAGGACGTCTCCGTGCACTACACCGGCTGGCTGCTGTATGGCGGCGAGCGCGGCAAGAAGTTCGATTCGAGCAAGGACCGCGGCGACCCTTTCGGCTTCGCGCTTGGCGCCGGCCAGGTCATCAAGGGCTGGGACGAAGGCGTGCAGGGCATGA
>JBDTMD010000435.1:0-2774 GCA_039934435.1 Burkholderiales bacterium | reverse complement strand
TCTTCGGCCTGCTCATGATCGGCATGACGCGCGGCATGCCGTGGCTGCAGCGCGATCTCCGCTTTCATCCGCGCATTGCCGGGGGGCGGCCGGTTACCGCGTTCGTGCTGGGCCTCGCGTTCGGTTTCGGCTGGACGCCCTGCATCGGTCCGATCCTCGGCGCAATTCTCACGCTGAGCGCCACGCAGACATCGATGTCGACCGGCGTCGGTCTGCTTGCGATCTATGCGGCCGGACTCGGGGTGCCGTTCCTCCTGTTTGCGCTCTTTACCCGCGAGCTGGCGGCGCGCCTGAAGAGGTTGCGTCGATTCGGCAGTGCCCTACAGGTCGCCGCGGGAGCGATTCTGGTGCTGATGGGCATCGCCATGATGACCGGGCAGCTCTCCGCGTTCGCGTTCTGGCTGCTGCGAGTGTTTCCGGTGCTTGGGCGCATCGGATGACAAAGGGTTGCCGCTTTCCGGCTCGGACCAATGCCGATGGCTCACCGCAGCGCGAGCAACCCGCCGATGAATGCGGCGGCGAACATGAACGCGCAGACGGCCGCCAGCGTCAGCGCGAGCCGCGCATTGCGCTGCGCGAGCGTGCCGCCGGTGTCGAGCGTCAGCGCGCCGCCGGCGAGACCGCGGCGGCGCCATGCCTCCTGCCTCGATTCGTGCCGGTGCCAGGCGCGCAGCACGATCAGTACCGCGATCACGAACATCATGCTGCCCGGCACATACTGGATGAGGCCGCCGATTTCCTCGTCGAGCAGCGGCGCGCGACCGAGACAATCCAGGCCAGGGTACGCCGGATAGAGGACCGTCTGCTTGTATGAAAGGTAGGCGCCCAGCGGAATGTTCGCGAGCAGCGCCGCGAGCAGCGCAAACACCCTGGGACCGTAGTTGCTACCGGTCGGCGGCGGGCGCGGATCGAATGCACAGAAATACAGAAACATGCCGGCGAGCAGCATCGAGAAATGCATGGTGTCATGCACCCATGCGTTACGCAGCGCCGCCTCCTGCCAGGCGGGCAGCAGCCACAGCAGCAGCGTGACGATGAAAAACGCGGCGGCGGCGGGCGGGCGGCTGAGCAGCCCGAACAGCGCCCGCACCGGGTGATTGGACGCGATCGGGACATAAATGCGCCGCAGCAGCCAATCCGGCATCCCCGCGATGAGGGAAGCGGCGGGGGCGGAAAGCGCGACCAGCATGGGCACGAGGGCGTGAATCGCAAGATGCTGCAGCTGGTGCACGGCAAACGAATATTCGGCGAGCGCATCGAGCGGCGACTGCAGCGCGAGAAACAGGATCAGGGTGCCGCCAATGAACCCGATGCGCCGCGAGATTCCGGAGCGCGCCGCGCCGCGCGCATAGATCCAGAGCAGCGCCGCGGTGGCGGCGACGACGAACGGTGTAAAAGTCCATAGCGACCACCAGGTGTCGACGGCACCGCCGCCGGGGTCGTGGCCATAAGCGCTGCCTGTCACGCACGCCAGCGGCGCCAGGATGTATCGACGCAGGGGCGGCATAATCGCGCTGGGTAACATTGCTTGACGATCGCAATTGTTTGAACGAACGCGCTGATTTTACTAACATACGGGAACTCGCAAGCCCTGCAGACTGTCCTTAGAGCGCATGATCCAATATTGGCTACGCCGGTCCTTCAGGACCGCCGGTGTCCTCGGGCTTTTGCTCGTGGGGCAGGTCGCGTACGCCGGCGAGCACTGCCTGTTCGCCCACCGCATGGAAACCACGGCGTCGCGGACCGCGAATTTTGGCCTGTGCGGGGAAGCGAATATTGGGACCGTCAAATGCTTTGCCACCTCGCGACACATTGACGCCAGCGTCTCCACCGTTTTACCAGCGCCCGATCCGCAGCCGGGAACCGTCGCGTCGCACTATGCACCGCGACCTGAGGCCGCTGCTCTTCAGCCGCGTTTGTACGCCGGCCTCGCGCCGGGCTTCGCGCCCCCCGTTTACATCCGCTTCGGCCGGTTCCTGTCCTGAGCTGAGCAGCGGCGCCGCAGGCGCGCCGCTACCTATCGCGGATCGCACGGCATTTTCCGTCGTGCGCGTGCAAGACTGAAAATCGAGGACATCAGTGATCAATACAGCCCGAAAAACATTTCGAACGATTGCGGCGCACGGCGCGCGCGCGGCGCTTATCGGCAGCATCGCTCTTGCGGCACAGGCCGGCGCCGCGCCCGACATCATCCTTCCGCACGTGCATGGGCTGACGTACGACGCAAGCGGCGCCAAGCTCTATGTCGCGGTCCACGACGGACTCGTGATCTACAGCGCAGGCCGCTGGTCGCGAGGGCCCGAGCCACGCAACGACTACATGGGGTTCGCTGGCACCCGCAAGCAATTCTTCTCCAGCGGCCATCCGGCGCCCGGTTCAGGGATGGTCAATCCGCTGGGCCTGATGCAAAGCACGGACGGCGCGCAGAGCTGGACCCAGCGTGGATTGCAGGGAGAATCCGATTTTCACCTGTTGGCCGCCGGCTTCGAGAGCGGCGCGGTCTACGTGTATAACCCGGCGCCCAATTCCAAAATGAAACAGGCCGGCATCTACTACACCCTCAATCAGGGATTCGCCTGGCAGCACGCCGCGGGACAGAATCTGCCGGGAAAGCTGTCCGCGCTCGCGGTGCACCCGACGGATCCGGCGACCGTCGCCGCGAGCACCACCGCCGGGGTATTCCTGTCGCGCGACTACGGCGCGCGCTTCGAGCCACTTGCCCCGGGGCAACAGTCACTCGGGCTGCAATTCGATTTTGACGGGAAAAGCCTGGG
>JBDTMD010000434.1:0-2775 GCA_039934435.1 Burkholderiales bacterium | reverse complement strand
GGCCGAAGCGCAGGAGCTCCCCGGTCGGCAGCCCGCTCCCCGCGCGCCCGAGCGCAATGCGCGCGGGCGTGAGCGAGCGGAGCGCCGCCCAGCTGTTGGGGATGACGCTGCGACTCACGCGCGCAGCGCCGCGAGGCCGCGCAGGCGCCGCAGCACCTCGGGTGCGCGCTGCTGGCTCGCCGCATCGCCGGGCAGATGCCCCGGCAGCGCGTTCAGGAAGTCGTTCGACCCAAGCAACGCGGCGAACTGCTCCGCCAGGTGCCGCCGCAGCGCCTCGCCGGCGCGCGCCGCCTCCTCGAGGAGCTGCGCGCGCCCGTCGACCACGGTGACGATGTCCTCCAGATCGTGGCTCGCCAGGTAGTCCCCGCGCCCGCGGCCGCGCAGCGCCTCCAGCTTGGTCGCGACGAAGACGGGCGGCAGGATCAGCCGGATGCGCGGCCCCTCGGGCAGCTGCACGCCCTCGGCGGTCTGCATCGCGAGCGGGTACCAGCGGTTGTGAAACCCGAGCACGCCCTCCGACGAGGGCATGAGATCGAGCTTCAGGCCGCCGCGCACCCAGCGGCAGATCGGTGCGTCCGCCGACACATCGTGCGAGAACCCGCGCGCGGCGACCGCGGATTCGATCGCGTGGTACTCGCGCAGGCTCGCCGCCTGCACCACCACGTCCACGTCCTGGGTCGCCCGGATCGACTGTGCACGCACCGCGGTTACGAGCAGCCCCGTCACGCAGCCGCCCACGAAGACCAGCGCATCGCAGAGCTCGCCGAGCGCGACGGCGGCCGATCGCAGGGTCGCGAAGTTCGGGTCGTCGGGCCGCGCGAGCGCGATCATCGCAGCCGCTCCTCCAGCAGCCGCGAGGCGAGCGCGCGCTCGCGCGCCTGGCCCATGCGCAGCGCATCGAAGAGCGCGAGCAGTTCGTAGAAGGCCGGGTCGGACTTCGCGGCGAGCGGCAGGTTCCCGTACAGCGGCAGCAGCGCCGGCCCGCGCGCGATGCCTTCGGGATGAGGCCAGACCGGCGGCATCTCCTGCGAGAACAGCACCTCGTCCTTGAGAGGCGCCACGGCGTAGGCGGTGGGAAATCCCACCGTCACTTCGCCCCGGACCGGCGGGTACGCATAGGGCGCGCCGTGGATCACAAAGCTGCGCAATGCCGGCATCACAGGGAACACCTTGCCCTCGCGCAAGACCGCGAGGCGCACGGCGATCAGCCGCTGCACCGCCGCGTGTACCTCGAAGGGCGAGAGATGCAGGTTCTTCGCGAGCGCGGCGTAGGGAAGCCACTCGCCGCGGAGCGCGACCAGCTTGAACGCCACGGCGAGATCCTGCGGCTTGAGGGTCCACTGGCGCTTGCTGGAGCGCTGGAGGGCGACCGGGGCGGGGGCAGAGTTGAAGTGTTCCATATGCTGTATGCATATAGCATATCCCTAGGGAAAATGGCAATATCCAGCTCTCATACGCTATATGCAAACCGCAAACAGGTCACACCAGCTCCTTCACCGCCGCCAGCAACGGCGACCCCGGCGCCGCCGCGAGCCGCCCGTCCGCGCCCACGATCTGCATCCGCTCGAGCCACGCCTCGAACTCCGGCGCGCGCTTCAGGTCCATCACCTCGCGCAGGTACAAGGCATCGTGAAAAGACGTGCTCTGGTAGTTGAGCATCACGTCGTCCGCCCCGGGCACGCCCATCACGTAGGTGACGCCCGCGGCGCCCAACAGTGTGAGCAGCGTGTCCATGTCGTCCTGGTCGGCCTCGGCGTGGTTGGTGTAGCAGACGTCCACCCCCAAAGGCACGCCGAGGAGCTTGCCGCAGAAATGGTCTTCCAGCCCCGCGCGGATGATCTGTTTCCCATCGTAGAGATACTCCGGCCCGATGAAGCCGACGACCGTGTTGACGAGCAAAGGCTCGAACGCGCGCGCCACGCCGTAGGCACGCGCTTCCAGAGTCTGCTGGTCGCAGCCGTGGTGCGCGCCGGCCGACAAAGCGCTCCCCTGCCCGGTCTCGAAGTACATGACGTTCGCACCGAGCGTGCCGCGCTTCAACGAGCGCGCCGCCTGGTTCGCCTGCGCGAGCAGCGAAAGACTCACGCCGAAGGACTCGTTCGTTTTCTGCGTGCCGCCGACCGACTGGAACACGAGATCGACCGGCGCGCCCGCCTCGATCGCCTGCAGCTGGCGGGTGACGTGCGTGAGCACGCAGGACTGGGTGGGAATCCCGAAGCGCGAGATCAGCTCGTCCATCATCTTCCAGAGCGGCAGGAACGAAGAAAGCCCGTCGCCCGCCGGGTTCACCCCGATCACCGCGTCGCCGCAGCCGTAGAGCAGGCCATCGAGCATCGAGGCGGCGATGCCGCGCGGATCGTCGGTGGGATGGTTCGGCTGCAGCCGCACCGAGAGCCGGCCCGGGAGCCCGATCGTGTTCCGGAAGCGCGTGACCACGCGGCACTTCCTCGCCACCGACACCAGGTCCTGGTTGCGCATCAGCTTCGACACCGCGGCTGCCATCTCGGGCGTCACGCCCTTCGCCAGCGCGCTCACCTGCTCGGACGAAGACGCCAGCAGCCACTCGCGGAACTCCCCCACGGTCAGCGAAGCCACTGCCGCAAAGGCGGCCTTGTCGTGCGAGTCGAGGATGAGGCGCGTGACGTCGTCCTCCTCGTACGGCACCACCGCTTCCTGCAGAAATACCGATAGCGGCAGATCGGCGAGCGCCATGCGCGCGGCCATGCGCTCCTCGGCGCTTTCCGCGGCAACGCCGGCGAGCACGTCGCCCGAGCG
>JBDTMD010000433.1:0-2786 GCA_039934435.1 Burkholderiales bacterium | reverse complement strand
CGGCGACGCGGCCGACGTCATTGCGGCCGAGGTCGATCAGCATGACGTGCTCGGCGCGCTCCTTGGGGTCGGCGAGCAGCTCCGCGGCGATGCGCGCGTCGTCTTCGGGGGTGGCGCCGCGGGGACGCGTGCCGGCAATCGGGCGCAGCGTGATGCGGTCGCCGGCGACGCGCACCATGATCTCCGGCGAGGCGCCGACGACGTGGTGGTCGCCGAAATCGAAGTAAAACATGTAGGGCGACGGATTGAGGCCGCGCAGCGCGCGGTACAGCGCGATCGGCGGCGCGCCGAAATCGCGCGACGTGCGCTGCGAGATCTGCACCTGCATGCAATCGCCGGCAAAGATGTAGTCCTTGGAGCGCCGCACCGCGGCCAGAAACATCTCCTCTGTCACCGATCGGCTGAGGGGCGCGGGATCGCCTGCCGATCGCGGCTGCGCGAGGACCACATGCTCGGGCAGCGGCACAGCGAGGCGCGCGCGCAGGCGCTCGAGGCGCTCGTTGGCCGTGCGCCATGCCCCGGGCTGGCGCGGATCGGCGTATACCACGAGGTGAAGTTTGCCCATCACGTTGTCCACCACCGCCAGCTCATCGGACACGAGCAGCAGCATGTCGGGCGTGCCCAGGGCATCGGGCTTGGCGGCGCCCAGCGCGCGCGGCTCGACATGGCGCACGCATTCATAGCCGAAATAGCCAGCCAGGCCGCCTGGAAACTTCAGCGCGCCCGGCGCCGGCGCAACGCGATGGCGCTTGAGGTAGCCGCGCACGAATTCCAGCGGGTCGCCCTGCGCCTCTTCCAGGCACACGTCCGCCCCACGCGCATCGCGCAGCAGGCGCCGAATGCTCGTGCCCCGCGCTTCAATGCGCTCGGCGCAAGGCAGGCCGATGAACGAGTAGCGGCCGAAACGCTCGCCGCCGACTACGGATTCGAGCAGGTAACTGTAAGGACCGCCGGCAAGCTTCAGGTACACCGCGAGCGGCGTGTAGAGATCAGCGCGCGACTCGGCGAGCACCGGAATGCGGGTATAGCCTTGTTGCGCGAGCCGCTGGAATTCGAGCTCGTTCATGAATCTCTCCGCTGCAACAAATATTTACTTCAGGGGAACTGCGATGCGGCCTTGGGGATGACGCGTCGCCGAGCCGCGCGGGACGCGTGGGGTGCTAGCGGCGCCAGGGGCGCCAGCTGAGCCAGCGGCGGGATTCGGATTGCGGAGTGACGCGATTCACGGCGCCAACTATATCATCACGCCGCGGCGCGCGCCGCCGGCAGCCGCGCGCGCAACTCGCGGATCGTTGCGACGTAATCCCTGGAACCGAAGATCGCGGATCCGGCGACGAACGTGTCGGCCCCCGCGGCCGCGATCTCGGCGATGTTGTCCGCCTTCACGCCGCCGTCGACCTCCAGCCAGATGTCGCGCCCGAGCCGGTCGATGCGCCGGCGAACTTCGACGATCTTCGGCAACACGCTGCGGATGAACTGCTGGCCGCCAAAGCCGGGGTTGACCGACATGAGCAGCACGAGGTCGAGCTTGTCCAGCGTGTAATCGAGCCAGGCGAGCGGCGTCGCCGGATTGAGCACCAGCCCGGCGCGGCAGCCGAGCTCCTTGATCAGGCCGATGGTGCGATCGACGTGCTCGGAGGCCTCCGGGTGAAAGCTGATGATGCTTGCGCCCGCCTTGGCGAAGTCGGGAACGATCCGATCCACCGGCTTGACCATCAGGTGGACGTCGATCGGCAGGCGCACGTGGGGCTTCAGCGCGGCGCACACCAGCGGCCCGACCGTGAGATTCGGAACATAGTGATTGTCCATGACGTCGAAGTGCAGCAGATCCGCGCCAGCCGCCTCCACCGCGCGCGCTTCATCCCCCAGTCGGGCGAAATCGGCGGACAGGATGCTGGGGGCGATGCGATATGTCATGGCGGCGCGAGTTTACAATGGGCGCATGGGTCAGGAGAAGCGTTACGCAGTCGCGGTCGGCGCAGCCACCAAGTACCTCGCCGAGCAATCCGACGAAGGCGCGGGCCGCTACGTCTTCGCCTACACCATCACCATCCGCAACGCGGGCAGCGTCGCCGCGCAGCTCATCAGCCGGCACTGGGTCATCACCGACGCGCAGGGGCTGGTGCAGGAAGTGCGCGGCCTGGGCGTGGTCGGCGCGCAGCCGATGCTGAAGCCCGGCGAGAGCTTCGAATACACCAGCGGCACGGCGATCGCCACGCCGGTCGGCACGATGCGCGGCGCCTACCAGATGGTGGCGGAGGACGGTACGCGCTTCGAGGCGCCGATTCCGGAGTTCACGCTGTCGGTGCCGCGGGTGCTGCACTGAGTCTCATGCATCGTCCTTCGGCTTTCGCGGCCAGGTCCACCAGATGATGAGCACCAGCAGCGCCAGCGCCAGCAGCATTTCCAGAATCACGACCCACATGGTTTTTCGCGCCCTCGCGATCGGGATGCCGATTCTACTGGCTGCGGGCTGCGCCACGCCGCCGCCCTGCCTGTGCCCGCCGCCCCCCAAACCCGCGGTCGACGCGCGCTACGAGCCCGTGGAGTTTTCCGCGCTGCCGGGCTGGAGCAGCGCACCGCTCGCCGCAAGCGTGCGCGCGTTCATCGCCGGCTGTGCGCGCGCCTCGGTGGCGCAGGCCATGCAGGACGCGTGCGAGGCGGCGAAAGCACTGCCGGCGGGCGACGACGCTGCGGCGCGCGCGTTCTTCGAGAAATTCTTTGCCGCCTACGCGATCGTCGCGCCCGACGGCGCCGTCGAAGGCACGATCACGGGCTACTACGAG
>JBDTMD010000432.1:0-2795 GCA_039934435.1 Burkholderiales bacterium | reverse complement strand
CGCGCGCACGGTGCGCTCGCTGATCAAGGCCGGCGCGGCGGCGATGCATATCGAGGATCAGGTCGGCGCCAAGCGCTGCGGCCACCGCCCCGGCAAGGAACTGGTCACGGCCGGGGAGATGTGCGACCGCATCAAGGCGGCGGTGGACGCGCGCACCGATCCCGGCTTCGTGGTGATGGCGCGCACCGACGGCCTGGCGGGCGAAGGCCTGGAAGCGGCGCTGGCGCGCGCCAGGAAATACGCCGAGGCCGGCGCCGACATGATCTTTCCGGAGGCGGTCACCGAGCTGGCGCAGTATCGCCGCTTCGTCGCCGAGGTGAAGGTGCCGGTGCTCGCCAACATCACCGAGTTCGGCAAGACGCCGCTGTTCACGCGCGACCAGCTGCGCGCGGCAGGAGTCGCCATCGCGCTGTACCCGTTGTCGGCATTCCGCGCCATGAACAAGGCTGCGCTCGCCGTGTACGAGACAGTCCGCCGCCAGGGCACGCAGGAGGATCTGCTCGAGAGCATGCAGACGCGCGACGAGCTCTACGACTTCCTCGACTACCACGCCTACGAGAAGAAACTCGATGAGCTCTTCGCCCGAGGCTCCTAAGCCCAAGAAGTCGGTCGCGCTCTCGGGCGTCCCCGCGGGCAACACGGCGCTGTGCACGGTGGGCCGCACCGGCAACGATCTGCATTACCGCGGCTACGACATTCTCGATTTCGCCGACGAAGCCGAGTTCGAGGAGATCGCCTACCTGCTGGTGCACGAAAAGTTGCCGAACGCGCGCGTGCTTGCCGCCTACAAGGCGAAGCTGAAGGAATTGCGCGGTTTGCCGGCGCCGCTGAAGATGGCGCTCGAGCAGCTGCCGCGCACGGCGCACCCGATGGACGTGCTGCGCACGGGTTGCTCGGTGCTCGGCACCCTCGAGCCGGAGGCCGAGGCGCATGGCGTCGACGGTGCGCGCGCGATCGCCGACCGGCTGATGGCGAGCTTCGGCTCGATGCTGCTGTACTGGCACCACTTCGCGCGCCATGGCAAGCGCATCGCCACCGAGACCGATGACGATTCGATCGGTGGCCACTACCTGCACCTGCTGCATGGCAAGCCGCCCTCGCCCCTGCACGTGCGCGCCATGCACACGTCGCTCGTCCTGTATGCCGAGCACGAGTTCAACGCCAGCACCTTCACCTGCCGCGTGATCGCCGGCACCGGATCGGACCTGTACTCGGCCATCACCGGCGGCATCGGCGCGCTGCGCGGCCCCAAGCACGGCGGCGCCAACGAGGTTTCCGACGAGATCCAGAAGCGCTACAGGACCGTCGATGAGGCCGCAGCCGACATCCGCCGGCGCGTCGCGGCCAAGGAGGTCGTGATCGGATTCGGCCACCCGGTGTATACGGTGGCCGACCCGCGCAACAAGGTGATCAAGGCGGTCGCCGAACGACTGTCGCGGGACGCCAAGGACATGCAGCAGCACGAGATCGCCGACCGCATCGAGTCGGTGATGGCGGCCGAGAAGAAGATGTTCGCCAACCTCGACTGGTTCAGCGCGGTGTCCTACAGCAAGATGGGCGTGCCGACGCTGCATTTCACGCCGCTGTTCGTAATCGCGCGCACCAGCGGCTGGTCGGCGCACATCATCGAGCAGAGGCTCGACGGCAAGATCATCCGCCCGAGCGCCAACTACACCGGGCCCGAGAACCGTACCTGGGTGGCGCTCAAGGACCGCAAATGAAGCCCTACGAATCCGAGCACACGCGCTTCATGCGCCGCTACCTCGAAGAGCATCCCGAGGAGGTCGAGTCGCAGAAAAAGGGCCGCGCCGTCTGGTGGGACAAGACGCCGCAGACCCGCAGCCCGCTGCCCGCGTCGCGCCACGCGCCGCTCGCGGGCGGCAACGAGTACACCTTCGAGCCGCTGTCCGAGAAAGAGGACTGATGTCGGCCCCGATCTCGAATGTCCGCCCGAAGCCGGACAAGGTCCTGAAGCTGATCGCGGACTACGCGACCAGGTACACGGTAAAAAGCGCATCGGCGTACGAGACCGCGCGCTACTGCCTGATGGATACCCTGGGCTGCGGCTTCGAGGCGCTCGAATACCCTGCCTGCACCAAGCTTCTCGGTCCCATCGACCCCGAAACCGTGACGCCGCGCGGCGCGAAAGTCCCGGGCACGAAGTTCCAGCTCGATCCCGTGCAGGCCGCTTTCAATCTGGGCGCCATGATCCGCTGGCTCGATTTCAACGATACCTGGCTCGCCGCCGAGTGGGGCCATCCGTCCGACAACCTCGGCGGCATCCTCGCCACCGCCGACTGGCTGTCGCGCAACGGCCAGCCGCTCACCGTGCGCGACGTGCTCACCGCCATGATCAAGGCGCACGAGATCCAGGGCGTGATCGCGCTGGAGAATTCATTCAACCGCGTGGGGCTCGATCACGTCGTGCTGGTGAAAGTCGCCTCCACCGCCGTGGTCGCGCACATGCTGGGCTGCACCTACGACCAGGTCGTGAATGCCGTGTCGCAGGCCTGGGTGGACGGCCAGTCGCTGCGCACCTACCGGCACGCGCCCAACACCGGCTCGCGCAAGAGCTGGGCCGCGGGCGATGCCACCTCGCGCGCCGTGCGCCTGGCGCTCATCGCCAAGACCGGAGAGATGGGATACCCGTCGGCACTCACAGCGAAGACCTGGGGCTTCTACGACGTGCTGTTCAAGGGCAAGCCGTTCAAGTTCCAGCGCCGCTACGGCAGCTACGTGATGGAAAACGTGCTGTTCAAGATCTCGGTCCCCGCGGAATTCCACTCGCAGACCGC
>JBDTMD010000431.1:0-2798 GCA_039934435.1 Burkholderiales bacterium | reverse complement strand
ACTCGCACCGGGTGCGGACCGGTTTGCGTGGGGCGATCAGCCCGCGGCGCGCGGCGCGGTCGATCTGGATGGCGTGTATGGCGGCACGGTCCCCGCTGCCGCGTTGTCATCCGCTGACAGCCGCACGGGATTGCGGCAGATGATCGGCAACGTATGGGAGTGGACTTCCACGCCGTTCGGTCCGTATCCGCAATTCTCGCCCGACCCGTACAAGGAATACTCTCAGCCCTGGTTTGAAGGCCATCGCGTGCTGCGCGGCGGTTGCTTCGTCACGCGGTCGCACCTCGTGCACAATCGGTGGCGCAATTTCTATACGCCGGATCGCAACGACATATTCGCCGGCTTCCGGACTGCGCGAGATCTGTGAACGGGCAATGGTCGGCAAGAGGAAAGACAGAAAAAGAGAGGAAAGAGGAAGAAAGGGCGGACAAGCAGCCACCCGGTTATCGCCCAGGAGAGTGACGCAATTTTCCTCAATGCACTGACGCAGTACGAACGCGCCTGAGCAAACCGTCGCGTAGCGGCGATGCTGCACGCGGGTAAAAATATGATCCTGGCTCGCATCATCGCCATCGCCGTGGTAACGCACATGGCGTTCGTGGCTGCACGCATGACCGCGTCGCTGTATGCGCTGGCGCATCATGCCTCGACGTTTACAGTCGGCGTCATTCTGTCGCTGTTTTCGCTGGTTCCCATGCTGATCGCACTGCGCGCCGGCCGCTGGCTCGACGCGGTAGGCACCCGTCGGCCGATCCTGATTGGAACCCTGCTCATGCTGTTGGGCGTGCTGCTGCCGTGGATATTCTCCTATGCGACAGCCGACCTGGCGCCGCTGCTGGTGGCCGCCGCACTGGTGGGCACCGGGGCCATGCTGACAATGCTTTCGATCCAGAAAGTCGTAGGCGACCGCGCCGATCCGAATCGTCGCGCGGCGGCCTTCTCCTGGCTCGCGCTCGGGGCCTCGGTTTCCGGGTTCGCTGGCCCGGTTCTGAGCGGACTGCTCATTGACGCTTTTGGTTATCGGACCACATTCGGCGTCCTGGTGGGTGTCGTGCTGGGGGCGTTGGCCCTGGTCTGGGTTACGCGCGGACTTCTGCCCGCTAACGAGGGCAGCATGCGCGCCCCGGTACCCCTGCATCCGCTCGAATTGCTGAAGCACATCGAGCTGCGACATGTTCTGATCGCCACGGCGCTGGTCTCCATGTCCTGGGACTTGCAGACTTTCGTGATTCCGGTTCACGGCACGCGCGTGGGCCTGTCGGCGTCCGAGATCGGTTTCGTGCTCGGGTGCTTCGCGTTGGCGACTTTCACCGTGCGGCTTGCCATGCCATGGCTGTCGCGGCGAATCACCGAATGGCAGGTCCTGACCTACACGCTGTTCTGTGCCACGATCGCGTTCGGCCTGTTCCCGCTGTTCTCATCGCGCGCACCGCTCATGGCCGTCGCCTTTCTGCTCGGCTTGGGCCTGGGGGCGGCGCAGCCAAATGTCATGTCGCTGGTGCATGCGCACTCGCCGCAGGGTCGGGTCGGGGAGGCACTGGGCCTGCGTTCGATGATCATCCATAGCAGCCAGGTGGTATTGCCGTTGGTGTTCGGTGCATTTAGCGCCGTGGTGGGCGCCGCTGCGCTATTCTGGACGATGGCGGCACTGGTTTGTACCGGGGGCATTGCGGCGGTGAGATGGGGCAAGCACCGGCGCGGACCGGCCTAGCGCGCCGCCGCCGGCGCCGTAGCCCGGCGAGAACCGTTCGCTATGCGTTAGAGGAGGAGCTTCCCAGCCTGTCCGCGGGGTTTCATCGCGCTGTACAGCGCGAGGCCGCAACCAAGTGCCGCGACCAGCGCGCAGAATGCGCCGAGGCCCGCGAAACCACCGACGGCGATGAGCCAGCCTCCGACTGAACCGGCCAGCAGCCAGCCCATGCTGGCCATCGTGATATTCAAACCAAACAGCGCGCTGCGCAGTTCGCTCGGAACTTCGGCGAGCGTGGCCATCAGTGACGGACGCCCCGCGGCATTGACGAACGAGAATACGAAACCCAGTGCGACCGAGGTCGCGATACCCGGATGCCAGGCGAGCAGCGGCAGCGCAACGACAGCCGTCAATGCGGAGCCGATCGCGAACAGGCGCGCCCGTTTGCGCGTGCGGTCGGCAATGCGCCCGCCGATAAGATTGCCGATCAGGTTGCCGGCCGCGACCAGGGCGAGCACCAGCGAGAGGACGCCGAACGAGACCTGATAAGCGTGCTGCAAATAGGCGGGCAGGAATATGGCGATCACCGCGAAGCACAGGCGCTCTGTCGTGCCGGCCGCGAGCAGCGCCATCAGTTTGGGTTTGAACAATGCCGCGTAGGGAATCTTCGCGTGCTCGGCGTGTGCGGGTCTGGACGGATCCGGCGGCGTTGCCAGTCGCACCGCGATGGCTGACAACAGCACGAACGCGCCGTGGGTCGCGATGGCGCCCCGCCATCCGCCGGCGGCCCCCAGCAGCGTGACCAGCGGCACGCCCAATACGAGCGACAGCGACTGGCCGGTAATGACCCAGCTCATCGCGCGCCCGCGGATGCCCGGCGCGACATATTCGGATACGGCGCCATAGACGATGCCCATGAAAGCGCCGCCGCCGATGCCACTGAGGATTTGCCACATGACCGCCGCGGCATAGGTATGCGACGTGGAAAAGCCCAGCCGCATGCAGCCGATCAGAAGAATGCCGCCAACCAGCATCGCGCGCCGCCCGACGCGCTCGGCAATCACGCTGGCGACGAGGGACGATATGCCCCAGGCCAGCGCCTGGATCG
>JBDTMD010000430.1:0-2802 GCA_039934435.1 Burkholderiales bacterium | reverse complement strand
GAGCCCACCTGGTTGCCGATCACCGCGCCGGCGACGCCGCCGGCCACGGCGCCGTCGCCGGTGGCCTCGGCCTCGACATCGACTTCCTGCACCGCCTCGACGATGCCGCATTCCATGCACCTGATGACGGCGACGGGCGGCGGCGCAACGCGCGCCACCTGCACCGGCTTGGGCGCGGCCGCCTTCGGCCGCGCGGCTTTGGCTGCCTCCGGCCGAGGCGCGACTTGCGCAGAAGCAGCCTTGGGCGCCTCCGGCAGTGCATCGGGTGCGGACTTGCCGCTGGTGCCCGGGAGCACGCCGGTGAATGCCGCTACGGCGACGCCGGCTAGCACGATGACGGCGACTGCCGCGGTCGCGACCAGCGGATGAATACCTGATTTCGCTGCGCTTTCCATAAAATCCTCCTTAACCACGTGACAGCCCCTACTAACGCGCAGGATGCGCGCCGCGTTTACGCCTCCGGCCGCATGTGCGGAAATAAAATCACGTCGCGGATCGACGCGCTGTCGGTGAGCAGCATCACCAGGCGATCCACGCCGAGGCCCGCGCCGGCCGTCGGCGGCAAGCCCACTTCGAGCGCGCGGATATAGTCGGCGTCGTAGTACATGGCCTCCTGATCGCCGGCGTCCTTCCGCGCCGCCTGCTCGCGAAAGCGCTCGGCCTGGTCCTCGGGGTCGTTCAATTCCGAGAAGCCGTTGGCGATCTCTTTTGCGTCGACGAACAGCTCGAAGCGGTCGGTCAGGCCGGGGTCGGCGTCCTTCCTGCGCGCCAGCGGCGAGACCTCCGCCGGGAAATCGAGGACGAACGTCGGATCGACGAGGTGCTTCTCCGCCACCTGCTCGAACAGCATGAGCTGCAGCGCGCCCCAGCCCTGGTCATTCTTGATTTCCACGCCGTGCGCGGCGAGCCTGCCGGCGAGGAACTTGCGGTCGCGCAGGTCGCCGTCGATGCCCTGGCGGCGGATGGCCTCGGGGATCGGCAGGCGCGCGAACGGCTTGCCGAAATCGATCTCCCTGCCCTGGTAGGTGACGCGCGCATGGCCGCTCGCGGCGTGGGCGGCGTTGCGCACCAGCGTCTCGGTGAGGCCGATCATGTACTCGAAATCCCGGTAGGCGCAGTACCACTCGAGCATCGTGAACTCGGGGTTGTGGCGCGTCGAGATGCCCTCGTTCCTGAAATTGCGGTTGATCTCGAACACGCGCTCGATGCCGCCGACCACCAGGCGCTTGAGGTACAGCTCGGGCGCGATCCTGAGGAACAGCTCCAGGTCGAGCGCGTTGTGGTGCGTGCGGAACGGCCGCGCCACCGCGCCGCCGGGGATCGGCTGCATCATCGGCGTCTCGACCTCGAGGTAGTGCTCGGCGATCAGCGTGTCGCGCAGCGACTGCACGATCTTCGAGCGCGCGGCGAACACGTTGCGCGATTCGGGGTTGACGATCAGGTCGACGTAGCGCTGCCGGTAGCGCATCTCCTGGTCGGCGAGGCCGTGGAACTTTTCCGGCAGCGGCCGCAGCGCCTTCACCAGCAGCCGCAGCGTCTTCGCGTTGACGGTGAGCTCGCCCTTGTTGGTCTTGAAAAGCGTGCCTTCGACGCCGACGATGTCGCCGAGGTCCCAGTGCTTGAAGGCCTCGTGCTGCGCCTCGCCGGCAACGTCGTTCGCCACGTACACCTGGATCCGGCCGCTCACGTCCTGCAGCGTGGCGAAGCTCGCCTTGCCCATGACGCGCTTCAGCATCATGCGCCCGGCGAGCGTCGCCGGCACGCCCAGCTGTTCCAGCGCCGCCTTGTCGAGGCTGCCGTACCTGTGCGCCAGGTCGCCCGCGAGGTGCGCCGGGCGAAAGTCGTTGGGGAAGGCCTGGCCTTTTGCGCGCAACGCCTTCAGCTTCTCGCGGCGCTCCTCGATCAGCTTGTTGTCTTCTTCCATCACACCCCCTGTTTGAGGCTCGCCTCGATGAAGTCGTCGAGGTCGCCGTCGAGCACCGACTGCGTGGCGCCTTTTTCCACGCCGGTGCGCAGATCCTTGATGCGCGACTGGTCGAGGACGTAGCTGCGGATCTGGTGGCCCCAGCCGATGTCGGTCTTCGAGTCCTCGAGCTTCTGGCGCGCGGCCTCTTTTTTCCGCATCTCGAGCTCGAACAGCTTCGATTTGAGCATGGCGAGCGCCTCGGCGCGGTTGCGGTGCTGCGAGCGGTCGTTCTGGCACTGCACGACGATGCCGGTCGGGACGTGCGTCATGCGGATCGCCGAGTCGGTCTTGTTGACGTGCTGGCCGCCGGCGCCCGAGGCGCGGTAGGTGTCGACGCGGATCTCGTCCTCGTCGAGCTCGACCGAGACCTGGTCGTCGACGAGCGGCGCTATGTCGACCTGCGCGAACGCGGTGTGACGCCGCGACTGCGCGTCGAAGGGCGAGATCCGCACCAGCCGGTGCACGCCGCGCTCGGCGGCGAACAGGCCGTAGGCGTTCTCGCCCTTGGCGATGAAGCTCGCCGACTTGATCCCCGCCTCCTCGCCCGCCGAGGCCTCGGCCATCTCGACCTCGAAGCCGCGGCGCTCGGCCCAGCGCAGGTACATGCGCAGCAGCATCTCGGCCCAGTCCTGCGAGTCGGTGCCGCCCGCACCCGAGCGCACCGTCACCACCGCGTCGCCGGAGTCGTACTCACCGCTGAACAGCCGTGCCTCCTCGAGCTCCGCGAGCCGCGCCTCGATCGAGGCGAGCTGGCTCTCGAGCTCGGACGCGATCTCGGTGTCCTCGGTCGCCATCTCGGCGAGCTCGGCGAGGTCGCCGGCATCGCTCTCGAGCCC
>JBDTMD010000429.1:0-2807 GCA_039934435.1 Burkholderiales bacterium | reverse complement strand
TCGCAGGCGCCGACCTGCGCCTCAGGGCGGCGGAGGAAACCGCGCGCCTGATCGCCGGCGAGGGCGGCAAGATGCTCGCACTCGAGGCCGACGTCACCAAGGAAGCCGACCTGCAGCGCACGGTGGACGCGACATTGAAGGCATTCGGCCGCATCGACATCCTCGTCAACAACGTCGGCGGCAGCATACCGGGCGGCGCCGAGGAGATCACGCCCGCGGCCTGGCGCGAGCAGTTCGAATTCAACCTGCACTACGTTTACCAGTCGACGCGCATCGTCGCGCCGCTGATGGCAAAGCAGGGTGGCGGCGCCATCGTCAATATTTCGTCGATCGCCGGGCTGCGCCATCTCGGCAACGAGCTCGCCGCCTACGCGGCATCGAAGGCGGGACTGCAGCAGTTCTCGCGTGTCACCGCGGTGCGCTACGCGCCGCAGGGCGTTCGCGTCAACACCGTCATACCCGGGCTGATGAATACGCCCCTGGTGGCGGCGCGCCTTGCGCAGTCGCAGGCAGCAGGCGACGCGGCGGAGCTGATCGCGCGGCGCCATGCCCGTACGCCGACCGGCCGCATGGGCGACGCCTGGGATGTGGCCTGGGCGGTGGTCTACCTTGCCTCGGACGAGGCGAAATTCGTCACCGGCGCCGAGCTCGTGGTCGATGGCGGCCTGACCGCGACGATTCGCTGAAGGGCCGGATTTTCTGATCTAATTCGAATCGCTAACGCCTAGCGTCACGATCCAACGAACAGGAAGGAGAAATTCATGAAAGCAGGAACCATCGCGGGGCTCGCCGGCGCTATTGCCATCGTATTCACCACTGCCGCGTTCGCGCAGCCGATCGTCGTCAAGTTCAGCCACGTCGTCGCCGACGCCACGCCCAAGGGGCAGGCCGCCCTGAAGTTCAAGGAAGTGGCCGAGAAGCTGCTGCCCGGCAAGGTCCAGGTGCAGGTGTTCCCGAGCTCGCAGCTGTTCGGCGATGCCAAGGAGATGGAGGCGGTGCTGCTGGGCGACGTGCAGTTCATCGCGCCCTCGCTCTCCAAGTTCGACCGCTACACCAAGAAACTGCAGGTGTTCGACCTGCCGTTCCTGTTCGACGACATCGAGGCGGTGGACAAATTCCAGCACAGCGCGCAGGGCAAGGCGTTGCTCGATTCGATGACCAGCAAGGGCCTGAAGGGCCTGGGCTACTGGCACAACGGCATGAAGCAGCTCTCGAGCGACAAGGACCAGCTCAAGCGGCCCGACGACGTGAAGGGCCTGAAGTTCCGCATCCAGGCCTCCGACGTGCTCGAGGCGCAGTTCCGCGCGCTTGGCGCCAATCCGCAGAAAATGGCCTTCAGCGAGGTCTACCAGGCGCTGCAGACCGGCGTGGTCGACGGCCAGGAGAACACCTGGTCGAACATCTATTCGCAGAAATTTTTCGAGGTGCAGAAGACCATTGCCCAGACCAACCACGGCGTGATCGATTACATGGTGATCACCAACGCCGGCTGGTGGAACAAGCTCCCGGCCGACGTGAAGAAGGGACTCGAGCAGGCGATGGACGAGGCCACCAAGTACGCCAACAAACTTGCCGAGGAGCTGAACGAGCGCGACCGCAAGCGCATCCTCGAGGCCGGCAAGGCCAAGATCCAGGAGCTCTCCAAGGACGACGTCGCGGCCTGGAGAAAGGCGATGCATCCCGTGTGGAAGAAGTTCGAGGGAGACATCGGCAAGGACCTGATCGACGGCGCGCTCAAGGCCAACAAGTAAGCAGTCCGGCCACGCTGCCTACGGCGCGCGAGGCGTCGCCTTGAAGTTCGGCTGGATCAACCGGCTGGAGGAAGGCCTGATCGCCTTCCTCCTGACGGTGATGACGCTCATCTCCTTCACGCAGGTGGTGGCGCGCTACGTCTTCAATTACAGCTTTGTCTGGGCGCTGGAGCTGATCACCTTCCTGTTCGGGGCGCTCATCTTCCTCGGCGTCGCCTACGGCGTGCGGGTCGGCTCGCACATCGGCGTCGACGCGCTGGTGAAGGCCCTCTCGCCGGCGAAGGCGCGGGCCGTAGGCGTGGTCGCCGCCGTGCTGTGCATGGCCTACGCGGCGATCGTGTTCGTCGGCGGCTGGGTCTACGTCGCCAAGATGGTCGAGATCGGCATCGTGGCGCAGGACATCCCGGTGCCGCAGTGGGTGCCGCGCCTCGTGCTGCCGGTCGGCGCAGCGCTTCTGTTCTTCCGCTTCGGGCAGGTGCTGTACCGCATTCTCGCCGGCAAGGAGGCGCACCTGCTCGGCGACGAGGTCAAGGACGCGCTCAAGCACCGGCTTGACGCAGAACAGCCGCCCGAGGACCGCGCGTGACGACCGCGGCGCTTTTCGTCATGCTGTTCGCGTTCATGCTGCTGGGCATGCCGGTGGCGGTCGCGCTCGGCCTGTCGTCGCTGATCACGATCCTGGTCTTCGGCCAGGATTCGCTCGCCTCGCTGTCGCTGAAGCTGTTCGAGACTTCCGAGCAGTTCACGCTGCTGGCAATCCCGTACTTCATCCTGTCCGGCGTGTTCATGACCACCGGCGGGGTGGCGAAGCGCATGATCCGCTTCGCCATCGCCTGCGTCGGCCACGTGCGCGGCGGGCTGGCGATCGCCTCGGTGCTGGCCTGCATGCTGTTCGCGGCGGTCTCGGGGTCCTCTCCGGCGACGGTGGTCGCGGTCGGCTCGATCGTGATCGCCGGCATGGTCAAGGCGGGATATCCGCTGCCCTTCGCGGCGGGCGTGGTGTGCAACGCGGGCACGCTCGGCATCCTGATCCCGCCCTCGATCGTGATGGTCGTC
>JBDTMD010000428.1:0-2810 GCA_039934435.1 Burkholderiales bacterium | reverse complement strand
TCGTGGACCGCGCGTCTTCGGGAAGGACTGGCGCGCACGCGCGCGGCCCTCGGCGGCGGCCTGGGCGCATTGTTCGGCCGCGCGGCCATCGACGAGGCGCTCTACGAGGCGCTCGAGGATGCGCTGCTTGCGGCGGATTGCGGCGTCGAGGCGACGCGCCATCTGCTCGGCTGCCTGCGCCAGCGCGCGCGCGAGGAGCGTATCGCCGAGCCGCCGGCGCTCAAGCGCGCGCTGCAGGAAGAACTGCGCCTGCTGCTGGCGCCGCTCGAAAAGCCGCTCGACCTGGCGCGCGCGCGGCCGCTGGTCTTCATGATCGCGGGCGTCAACGGCTCGGGCAAGACGACCTCCATCGGCAAGCTGGCGAAATGGCTGCAGGCGCAGGGCCGCACCGTGCTGCTCGCCGCCGGCGACACTTTCCGCGCGGCAGCGCGCGAGCAGCTCGCCGCCTGGGGCCAGAGGAACGGCGTCGCGGTGATTGCGCAGCAATCGGGCGATGCCGCCGCGGTCGTTTTCGACGCCGTCGCGGCAGCGCGCGCGCGCGGCGTCGACGTGCTGATCGCCGATACCGCCGGGCGCCTGCCCACGCAACTGCACCTCATGGAGGAAATCAGGAAGGTGAAGCGCGTCCTGGCGAAGGCGCTGCCCGGCGCGCCGCACGAAGTGCTGCTGGTGCTCGACGCGAACAACGGCCAGAACGCACTGGCGCAGGTGAAAGCCTTCGACGATGCGCTCGGCCTCACCGGACTGGTGCTCACCAAGCTCGACGGCACCGCCAAGGGCGGCGTGGTGTGCGCGATCGCGCGCCAGCATCCGGTGCCGCTGCTATTCGTCGGCGTCGGCGAAGGCATCGACGACCTGCGGCCCTTCGCCGCCGCCGACTTCGCCGAGGCGCTGGTTGATTAGCTTCTCCGCGGTCTCCAAGCGCTACCCCGGCGGCCAGGACGCGCTTTCAGGCATCTCCTTCGCGCTCGCCGCGGGCGAGCTCGCGTTCGTCACCGGCCATTCGGGCGCCGGCAAGTCGACGCTGCTGAAGCTGATCCCGGCGATCGAGCGCCCCACCGCGGGCAGCGTGGTGGTCAATGGCCAGAACGTCGGCGCGCTGAAGCGCGGCGCCATTCCGTACCTGCGCCGCAACCTCGGCCTGGTGTTTCAGGACCATAAGCTCCTGTACGACCGCACCGTGTTCGACAACGTCATGCTGCCGCTTGCCTTCGGCACGCTCGCGCCGCGCGATGCGGCGCGGCGCGTGCGCGCGGCGCTCGACAAGGTCGGGCTGCTCGCGCGCGAGCGCGCCAATCCGATCCAGCTCTCGGGCGGCGAGCAGCAGCGCCTGGCGATCGCGCGCGCCGTGGTCAACCGGCCGGCGGTGCTGGTCGCCGACGAGCCCACCGCCAACCTCGATGCCGAATCGGCCGCGCGCATCGTCGACATCCTGCTGTCGTTCAACCAGGTGGGCGTGACGCTGGTGGTCGCGACGCACGACGAGGCGCTGGTCGCGCGCCATGGGCGGCGCGTGCTGCAGCTCGCCGCCGGCAGGCTGGCCGCGGGCGCATGAGGACCTGGCTGCGCCAGCATCGCGGCGCCTTCGGGCGCGCGGCGCGCGAGCTCGCCGCGCAACGCGCGGCGTCGCTGCTCAATGCGCTGGTGATCGGCGTGGCACTGTCGCTGCCCGCCGGCGGCTACGCGCTGCTCGCCAACCTGCAGGGCGTGGCGCAGCGCTTCACTTTCGAGCCGCAGCTGTCGGTGTTCCTGAAGCCCGAGGCGAAGCGCGCCGAGCTCGAGGCGCACCTGCGCGCCGACTCGCGCGTCGCGGCGCTGCGTTTCGTGTCCCGCGACGAGGCGCTCGCCGAACTGCGCGTCGCCGAAGGCCTGGCCGACGTCGTCGCGGCGCTGGAGCGCAACCCGCTGCCCGACGCTTTCGTCGTGCGCGCCGCCGACGGCGGCGCGGCGGCGCTCGAGGACCTCGCTGGCACGCTGCGCGCCCTGCCCGGGGTGGCGAATGTGCAGGTGGATTCGGCCTGGGCCGAGCGGCTCGCGGCACTGGCGCGCATCGGCCGGCTGGCATTCGCGGCGCTCGCGGTGCTGCTCGCCACCGGGCTCGTGGCGGTGACCTTCAACACCATCCGGCTGCAGATCCTGACCCAGCGCGCAGAGATCGAGGTGTCGCAATTGCTCGGCGCCACCGACGCCTTCGTGCGGCGGCCGTTCTTCTACCTCGGCCTGCTGCAGGGACTGGCGGGCGGCGTGCTCGCGCTGGTCATCCTGTGGGCGGGGCTCGCAGTGCTCAACGCGGGCGTTCGCGACCTCGCCCAGGCCTACGGTTCGAGCTTCCAGCTCGCCTTCCTTCCAGGGCGCGATGCCCTCGCAGTCGTGGCCTTCTCCGCGCTGCTCGGATGGCTCGGTGCGCTCATGTCAGTTAGCAAATACTTACGTTAAACAGGCTATTACACAAGGGTAACTTTCAGGTCCCAGCGGGAACCTTGAGACTCCTTAGCACTCCAATATGCTGAGTGCTAAGATCGAGCCCAGGAGGCAAATGATGCGTTCCAGTCAGAACCTGCCGATGGCGCTGTCGATGCCGATGCCGATGCCGATGGCGGCGGGCAGCATCGAAACCTACATCCAGTCGGTGAACCGTTTCCCGCTGCTCACCGCCGAACAGGAGCTCGCCTACGCGCGGCGTTACCATCGCGACGGCGACCTCGAGGCGGCGCGCCAGCTGGTGCTGTCGCACCTGCGGCTGGTGGTGGCGGTGGCACGCGGCTACCTCGGCTATGGCCTGCCGCACGCCGACCTGATCCAGGAAGGCA